>NZ_LARO01000040.1:0-12370 GCF_000980505.1 Lactobacillus sp. N54.MGS-719 | reverse complement strand
ACTTGTTGCCGCACACATCACTAATTGCAACGCCATCTGTGGCTGCTTGGTCATAGTCAAAAAAGATATGTTTTTTATCACCGGTAATTGGTGAAAACGGCAAGTTATCAGTAGTAAAAACCTGAGCATAAACGGAATAGTTCAATTCGTCATCCTTGAACATTTTAATTGCACGATCTTCCATAAAATCTTCATAGATCATATCTTGTTTTTGCATGATAAGTCTCCCCTCCTTTCTCTATCTACAGCCGTACTATAACAAAAAATTAGTTAAAAATATTAAATTTATAACTAATTTTTAAGCTAAATAGTTACCTGCTGCAAGATATAAGTCATACCATTCTTGTCTAGTAAGCTCAATATCGCTGCCTTTTGCGGAATCTTTAATGTGTTCTGGATTCATTGAACCAACTAGCATTTGCATGTTCGCAGGGTGACGTAAGATCCAGGCTGCTGCGATGGCATTCTTACCTACGTTGTATTTGTCAGCTAACTTTTGCAATTCCGCATTCAGTTTAGGGAAGCCGTCATTGTTAATGAAAGCACCTTCAAACATCCCATATTGGAATGGTGACCAGGTTTGAACAGTTACGTGGTGCAAGCGAGCATAATCCAAGAATTGGCCATCACGATCAATAGAAGGATTATCAAGCATGTTCATGTGCATCCCGAAGTCAATCATTCCTGTGTGCTTCAAACCAAACTGCAATTGGTTAAACATCAAACGTTGACTGAGTGAATTTTGCAACAATTCAAATTGGGCAGAATCAAAATTGGAAACACCGAAGAAACGTACTTTACCACTAGCTTGAAGTTGATCGAAGGCTTCTGCCACTTCTTCTGGATCAAATAAGGCATCAGGTCTGTGAAGTACCAAGGCGTCAAGATAGTCGATCCCCATTCTATCCAAAATGCCATCGACACCTTTCAGAATATGCTCTTTTGAAAAATCATAGCGTTTACCAGGAACAATGCCTGTCTTAGATTGGATAAACAAATCTTCACGTTTAAGATTCATTTGCTTCAAAGCCTGACCAAATACTTCTTCAGATTTGCCACCGCCATAAATATCGGCAGAATCGATAAAGTTGATGTCTGAATCATAAGCGGCTTGAATGGCAACCTGAGCTTCGGGAATACTCTTTTTGTCCATTCGCATAATACCTAAGGCCATGGCAGGAATATCCAAAGTGGTGCAACCCATCTTTATTTGCTTCATAATGTAAGTCCTTTCATTACTATTTTGCCTTTATTATGCGCTATTTTTGAGCAAAATAAAACTGATTTATCTAATTGATAAATCAGCTTTTACTTATTAATAGATTTTTTCAACTTGTTCTTGAATGCTGTCCTTGTCCAAGAATTCATCGTAAGTTGTGTCTTGGCGGCTAACGATACCCTTAGGACCAACTTCAATAATGTGGTTAGCAATAGTTTGAATGAATTCGTGGTCGTGAGAAGTGAACAAAATTGAACCAGGATATGCAACCAAAGCATCGTTCAATGCGGTGATTGATTCCAAATCAAGGTGGTTAGTTGGATCGTCCATGATTAAAACATTGGCTGGTTCAAGCATCATGCGTGACAATTGGCAACGTACCTTTTCCCCACCGGATAAAACTTTGATCTTCTTTTCAATTTCATCGCCACTGAAGAGCATTCTACCTAAGAAGCCACGCAAGAAAGTATTGTCATCTTGTTCTTTAGTGGCATATTGACGAAGCCAATCAAGAATAGTCAAATCATCGTTGTTGAAGTTAGCGTTCAAGTCACGCGCCATGTAATTAAAGGCAGTAGTTTGACCCCAAGTTACTGTACCTGAATCAGGCTTAATCTTACCGGCAACGATATCAAGTAATGCAGTAGTAGCCAAGGCGTTACGTGATAAAAAGGCCACCTTATCTCCAGGACGTACGATAAATGAAACGTTGTCCAAAATCTTTTCACCATCAACTGAATAAGAAACGTTTTCTACCTTAACTAAGTCATTACCCAAATCGCGGTGCATTTCAAATTTAACGAATGGATACTTACGTGAAGATGGCTTGATGTCATCTAAAGTGATCTTATCAAGTTGCTTCTTACGTGAAGTAGCTTGGCGAGACTTAGAAGCATTAGCTGAGAAACGAGCGATAAATTCTTGCAATTGCTTAATCTTTTCTTCTTTTTTAGCATTTTGGTTAGCTGCAAGTTCGTTAGCCAACTTGCTTGATTCGTACCAGAAGTCGTAGTTACCAACGTAAAGTTGAATCTTGCCACGGTCAACGTCACACATTTCAGTACATACTTGGTTTAAGAAGTGACGGTCGTGGGAAACTACGATCACGATATTAGGATAATCTGCTAAGAAGTTTTCCAACCATTCAACGGTGTGCACGTCAAGACCGTTAGTAGGTTCGTCGAGTAAAAGAATGTCAGGATTACCAAAGAGCGCTTGAGCAAGAAGCACCTTAACCTTTTCGGATTCTGGCAATTCCTTCATGAGTGTTTGATGCTCTTCTTCAGGGATGCCTAAAGATTGCAATAGTTTTGAAGCATCGGCTTCGGCGTTCCAGCCATCGAGTTCAGCAAATTTACTTTCAAGTTCAGCTGCCTTAACCCCATCTTCATCACTAAAATCAGTTTTAGCATAAAGGGCATCCTTGTCCTTCATTACTTGGTAAAGTTCTTTATGTCCTTGAATTACGGTGTCCATTACGGAAAAATCATCAAAGGCGAAGTGGTCCTGATTCAAGCTAGACATACGCTCATTAGGATCGATACTAATTGAACCTGTAGTTGGTTCAAGCTTGCCTTCTAATAATTTAAGAAAAGTTGACTTGCCGGCACCATTTGCACCAATTACGCCGTAGCAGTTGCCCGGAGTAAATTTTAAATTTACGTCTTCATAAAGTGTGCGGCCGCCAAATTTAAGACTTAAGTCGGATACTGTAATCAATCGTTATACCTCACTTTTAATATAAAATAATGTCTAAGTATAGCAAAAAAGCAAGCTCTAATAAATAGAAAACCTGCTTTTTTAATTTTTATTAAGATTAAAACTTTTTGAAACTGTCTAACTTTTCCTGGGTAATATCACGAATAACTGCAGTAGCTAAATCAACAGATGCCTTGAAGTCCTTGTAACTACTGAAGCAATATGGTGAGTGTTCATAACGAACTGGAATACCAATAACGATCGTTGGTGCACCATTTTCGTAGTAAATTGCGGCACCGTCTTGGCCACCACCAGTTCTAACTGAACGAGTGTATGGAATGTTGATCTTGTCAGCCAAGTCGCAAGCATATTGTTGGAACTTAGGGTTTGGCAAGAAAGTAGTATCCATATCGCGAAGCATTGGTCCACGCTTTAAACCGGTTTGTGAAAGCCAATCAGGAGTGAAGGTGTCATCTGCTGGACAGCTTTCAAGTACAATACATAGATCTGGCTTAACTTTTCTAGCAGTTACGTAAGCTCCGCGAAGACCTACTTCTTCTTGGCTAGACAAAGCGGCAACAACATCAAAGTTAGTTTCTTCACCCTTCAAGTTGTCCAAAACGTCAATCATCGCACCGGCACCAAAACGGTCGTCGAAGTCTTTACCAAAGAACAAACCAGATTTTTCGTGGTATTCGCATTTTACATCAACAAAGATTGGACAACCTGTGTCGATCTTGTAGTCCTTAATTGTTTCTTCACGGCTGCTTGAACCAACATCAATTGACATATCGGCAACGTCAGGCACGTTGTTTCTTTCAGCAGCAGTCATAAAGTGTGGTGGCTTAGTTGCGACAACACCAGGGATGTATTCGCCATCGCGGTTTCTAACCTTAACCTTCAAAGCAGGGATATTGTATTTTACCCAGCCGCCGAGTGGAACAAACTTGATTAAACCATTTGGACGAACGGCCTGGGTGATGAAACCAACCGCATCTGAGTGGGCATCAAGTTGAATTACAGGACGGTTGCCCTTGTTTTCCTTCTTTGATGCATAAACATTGAGCATCCCGTCAGTCTCAATATTGGCTGTCTTTTCTGCATAGCTAGTAAAAAGTTTAACGAATTCTTCTTCAAAACCAGATGTAGCGTTAGCATCTGAGAATTCTTTAAGCATTTCGATTTCTTGTGCTTTTTCCATAATTTTCTCCTTCTGTAAGTCCTTACATCAAATTTTATCATAGTTCTTTATCTTTATTTTTTGCTAAACTAAAATATAGGAGGGTTTGCATCGTGAAAGAAAAACCTATTTGGAAGAAAAATCTATTCGTCTTATCGATCGCGGTCTTCATTGCAGGGATCGCATTTTCAGAAATTATGCCTTTCTTATCGTTATACATTAACACGTTAGGCAACTTCTCTCACCAACAACTTAACTTCTGGTCCGGGATCGTTTATTCTGGTACGTTCATCGTTTCAGCGGTTGTTTCTCCTTGGTGGGGCAAATTAGCTGATAAAAAAGGACGTAAACCAATGATTTTGCGGGCTGGAATCGGGATGTCCGTCGTTATCGCCTGCATGGGGTTAGTCCAAAATGTTTGGCAATTGCTTTTGCTTAGAATGCTGCAAGGTGTATTTGCCGGCTTTATTTCCAACTCTAATGCCTTAGTTGCCACCGAAACGCCGAAGACAAATTCTGGACAAGCTCTAGGAACGATTGCTTCAGCGACCACTGCCGGTACCTTGCTGGGACCACTTGTTGGTGGTGCTTTAACATCAATTTTTTCATACCGCATTACCTTTATGATCACTGGTGGCTTGCTCTTATTATGCTCAATCTTAGTTCTATTCTTCGTTCATGAAGACGACTTTAAGCCAGTTACCGCGAAAAAATTGGACAAGGCCAGCGGCGTAATTAAGTCGCTTCGTTCGCCTCATCTGATCTTTGGTTTGCTATTAACCACTTTAATTATTCAAGCAGCTAATAACTCCATTAACCCAATCGTTTCACTATATATCCGCCAATTACTTAATGGCCATGGCAACGTTGTCTTCATCTCTGGTGTTATCGCCGCCCTTCCTGGGATTGCTACTTTCCTAGTGGCCTCCCGCTTCGGTGCACTCGGTGATAAAATCGGTACTCACAAAATCATCGTGGCTGGTTTTATTGCGGCATCAATTTTCTTCTTCCTGACCGCTTTTGTACGAAACACAGTTGAATTAGGAATTTTGCGCTTTTTAGTTGGTTTTTCTGACGCTTGTTTATTCCCACAAGTACAAACGATGTTAACCAAAAACTCACCTGCCGCCGTTACTGGCCGTATCTTTTCATGGAACCAGTCGGCTATGTACATCGGCAACATCGTAGGACCGCTACTTGGTTCATTCGTATCAGGGATGTTCAACTATAGCATGGTCTTCATCGTCACCACGGTGATCGTATTAATCAATCTACTTTTGTTCAGAATCAACGTCATTCGCAATTTACAGTAAAAATAAAAGCTTGAGAAAAATCTCAAGCTTTTTATTCTGCCACTTTTTTGGCTTCATGTCTGTTATAAATAAAGTTAACTACGTACGCACAAATCATTAAAAACAGTGCCACATACATAATTTCGATAATTCCTGAATGGAAAATTCTTCTCATGATTGGCAATAATGCAGTTGGCAAACTCTTAGCCGATTCCGCATCACTCAACTTGTTCATCATGGTCATCGTAATGCCGCGATGGCCGGCGATTCCTCGAGCCAAAGCCAAGTTCATGATGACCCCATAAATGGCAGCCATCACAGTTTGAGCAAGAATTCGAATCAAGAAACTCAGTGACGTAGCCGGTGCCATATCTTTTTCACTGGCGTCAATCTGCACCTTGATCTGCAAAATAACAAAGATCGAACCTACACCTAAACCAGATAAAGCTGCAATGATCATCAAGATTTGATATGGCGTGTTCATTGGCACCAAGATCAAGCCTAAAACGGTAATGACGATCAAAGTAAAATCGATAATGAGCAAACGATAATTGCTAAAGTGACGCAAGAAATATGGCGCGCTTTGTGAACCGGCGATATCCAAAATGGAGTTAGGGATCAAGGTCATCCCACCGATTAAAGCGGAGGTCCCTAAAATGGCCTGCGACCACATTGGCAAATAAGTGTTAACTGAAATATAAGCACCCCATGCTAGGGCAAACAGGATAAAGTCGCCCACCAACGCTTTATTCATAAAAACACTCAACGGTACAACAGGACTATCTGCCTTCTTTTCCACAAAGATAAAGGCAACAAGTAAGGCAATTCCGATAATGACGAAAGCTGCAACCATGATACCACTAGCTAAACCCAGCATCTGAATTCCAACTAAAAAGCAGGACAAGCCAGCGATCAAAGTGAAGGCACCCATTTTGTCAAAGTGTACTTTTTCCTTAGCCTTGTGCACATCGCGATAAAAGATAAAACTCAAAATAATGGAAATCAGTCCTAATGGGACATTGATGTAGAAGACCCAGTGCCAAGAAAGGGCATCAACGATCCAGCCACCAACAAGCGGTCCCGCAATACATGCCGCACTGAAGCTGGCCGCAATGTAGCTCAAAATGACTGTTCTTCTTTTAATATTTGGATAAATATACCCAACGATGACATAAGGCAGTGAACCCATCCCGCCGGCACCAACGCCCATCAAGATCCGGGCAATTAAGAAGAAGTAAATGTTTGGCGCTACCCCTTCAAGCAGCGACCCTACAATAAAGAGGACAAGTGAAAGTTCAAAAGCAAATTTATTGCCCATTCTTTCACCTAATTTGCTCCAAATTGGTACTGAAACGGACATCCCCAGCAAGAAGCAGGCAACGATCCAGCCCATATATTGAATTCCGTGCAAGTCAGAAACAATCGCCGGAATTGCAGTATTAATAATGGTAGCGTCCAGTCCTGACATAATATTTGCTAAAAGCAAGGACCAAGTTACCATTGAAATTTGCTTTTTATTCATTCAATCTCACCCTTTTACTTAAAAACTTTCAACTAAAAATAGTATGCAGGATATCTTCCATAATTGTCAAAATGGTAAGCGATTTCATGATGAAATAAAAATATCATTTCAAAGGGAGCAATTTTTATGATCAAATTAATCGCTGTCGACATGGACGGAACTTTTTTAAATTCACAAAGCAAATACAACGAAGCTAGATTCAAGGAATTTCATTCTAAGCTTGATGAAAAAGGCATTCACTTCGTCGTAGCTAGCGGCAACCAATATTATCAACTCAAGGATTTCTTCACCGATTACAATGTGTTCCTTCGGTGATGGCGGCAACGATTTGGAAATGCTGCGTGAAGTCGGCGATGGCGCTGCAATGAAGAACGCCGTTCCAGCAGTTCTTGAAGTGGTCAACCACGTAACTGACACTAACGACGACGAAGGAGTTTTGAATTACATCGAAAAGAACATTCTTTAGAATCTGCTTGACAATATCCGTTTTTGCTAGTTTAATATAAGAAAAGTATAGTGATGACCTTTAAAGTTAGTCCTGTGAGGCTAAGAAGGAAATCTGCGTGAGCTAGTCTTTTTTGTGCTAGCAGAAACAGAAGACCATCTTGGACTCAGTGTCCTTGGTGGTCTTTTTCTTTTGGTCATCCGAGAAAGGAAAAATATATGGCAAAAGAAATTGTTGATGCAATTAGTATGAAACGTGCCTTAATGCGAATGACCTACGAAATTATCGAACGCAACAAGGGTACGGAAAATTTAGTTTTAATCGGTATTAAAACTAGAGGCCTTTACTTAGCTCAAAGAATTGCTAAGAACCTTAAGAATCTTGAAGACGTTGATGTTCCCGTTGGAGCAATCGATGTTTCTCAATATCGTGATGACCTGCCAGAAAGCGAAAAGGAAAAGATGATTCATGGTCAACAACTCGACTTTGATGTCACTGACAAGAACGTTGTTTTAGTTGATGACGTTTTGTTCACCGGTAGAACAATTAGAGCTGCCCTTGACGCAATCATGGATCAAGGTCGCCCAGCTAAGATCAACTTGGCCGTTTTAATCGACCGTGGTCACCGTGAATTGCCAATTCGCCCTGACTTTATCGGTAAGAACATCCCTACCGCAATGGATGAGGAAGTTAAAGTATCAATGACCGAAGTCGATGATAAAGACGGCATTGATATCATGAACAAATAGGAGTATTTGATAGGAGTATTTGAATGAGTGAAAAAGAAAAGTTTAGAAACCCGGACGCGATTTTAGACGTCTACGAAAAGCCTGAACTTGGTCAAGGTATCCTGCTCTCCTTGCAGCATATGTTTGCCATGTTCGGTTCTACCGTTTTGGTTCCAATCTTAATCGGAATCAACCCAAGTATCGCCCTGCTTTCATCAGGTGTCGGTACTTTAGTCCACATGATCTTGACCCACTTTAAGATCCCAGCATACTTAGGTTCAAGTTTTGCCTTCGTTGCGACTATGCAAGCATTGATGAAGACTGACGGCTATCCTGCAGTTGCTCAAGGTGCGATTGCTTCTGGTTTAGTTTACGTAATCGTGGCTTTGATCATTGCCAAGGTTGGTTCTGGTTGGGTTAACAAGGTTTTGCCACCAATCGTGGTTGGACCAATCATTATCGTTATTGGTTTGTCACTTGCTACTACTGCCGCAAACGACGCCATGATGAACCACCAAAAGTATGACTTAACTTACTTCGGTGTTGCCATCTTCACTTTGGTAATGACTTTGATCTTCCAAATGTGCTTCAAGGGCTTCACTAGTTTGGTTTCCATCATGCTTGGAATCATTTGTGGCTATGTTCTCTCTTGTTTCTTGGGCATCGTTGACTTCTCAGGCGTTGAAAAAGCTGCCTGGTTCTCAGTGCCAGCCCTTGACGTAATGGGCATCAGCTACCACTTCAAATGGTACCCAGCAGCCATCCTTGCGATGGCACCAATTGCCTTCGTTACGATGACTGAACACATGGGCCACATTATGGTGCTTAACTCATTGACTAAGCGTAACTTCTTCAAGAACCCTGGTCTTCACAGAACCATGATGGGTGACGGTATTTCCACAATTATTGCCGGTTTCATCGGTGGTCCTCCTACCACTTCTTACGGTGAAAATATCGGTGTGTTAGCCATGACTAAGGTTCACTCAGTTTGGGTCCTTGCTGGTGCCGCAGTTTGTGCCATCATCTTCAGTTTTGTTGGTAAGCTTGCTGCCTTGATTGAATCAATTCCAATGCCAGTTATCGGTGGTATTTCATTCTTGCTCTTTGGTACTATCGCTTCAAACGGTTTGAAAATTTTGGTTGATGACCAAATCGACTTTGGCGAAAAGCGTAACATGTTGATTGCTTCAGTTATCTTGGTTATCGGTATTGGTGGTGCTTACCTCCAATTGGGTAACTTCCAATTAACTTCAGTTGCTCTTTCCACTATTATCGGGATGCTTTTGAACTGGTTATTACCTAAGAAGGCTGCTAGTGAAAAGGCACTTGAAGAAAAGAATAAGCAAAAACAAGACGGTAAGATTTACCAATAAATGTAGAATTTAACTGACTATAAAAAACAGGAGTCCTAAATTTGGACTCCTGTTTTTTATAGTCTTTTATCTAAAACTCTCAACAATTTCTGGATCCATTTCATCCTCTAAAATACTGTGACCTTGATCCAAGGTCTTGATCTTCTTCATATCTTCAGCATCTAATTCAAAATCGAAAACATCGAAGTTTTCTGCCAATCTCTTCTTATGAACTGACTTTGGAATCACTACATAGTTTCTTTGCAAGAACCATCTCAGCATTACTTGAGCAGTAGTTTTATGATGCTTTGCAGCAATTTCTTCTAGAACTGGATTGGTAAAGATATGGTTGGCTCCTTCCGCAAATGGTGCCCAGGCTTCAGGCTGCACGCCCTCTTTTTCCATGTACTTTTGTGACTTCCACTCTTGGTTCCAGACGTTAGTTTCAATCTGGTTCACGGCTGGTTTCACATCATTAAAAGTAATCAGATCGGCAAGGCGTTCATTCCAAAAGCTGCTGACGCCGATCGCACGAATGCGACCTTCTTTGTATAAGCGTTCAAGTGCGCGCCAGGTGCCGTAATAATCGTTGTATGGCTTGTGGATCAGATAAAGATCGATGTAATCGAGTTGCAGTTTCTTCATTGAATCATCGAAGGCCTTGAGCGTGTTGTCGTAGCCGTAATCATTGACCCAGATTTTTGAAGTAATGAAGATGTCTTCACGTGGGACGTTGCTACGCTTGATTGCATCCCCGACTGCCTGTTCATTACCGTAAATTTGTGCTGTATCAACCAGACGATAGCCGATTTCTAGACCATCTTCGACGACTTGTTGCGTTTGTGCGAGATCATCGATTTGATAGACGCCGAAGCCAAGGCGTGGCATTTTTACTCCATTGTTTAATGTGACGAAATTTTCCATGTTGTTTTCCTCTGAAAGATAATTTTTAACTTATTTTAGCATCTATTTCCTGGGAAAAGAAAAAAGACGATCATTTTCACAGAATAATTACAAAAAGAGGAGAGATATAAAAAATCTCTCCTCTTTTTGCATACCAATCTAAACTTTATTAATAAATACTATTTATTTTATTTAAAAATCAACTTATTTTCTTTAATCCACTGATCTTTATTAGCGATTCGGTAATAAACTTCACCTTTAATAACCTTTTTACGATCAAATCTATAATTATGACCAGCAATTACATACTTATTTATATGCTTACCATTAGAGTTTGAAACATGAACTTTACGATTCTTACGACCTGCAATAGTAGCATGCATGTTAATTTGGATTGTGAATTTTTCAACGTTTCCAACTTTTACAAATCTATTTTTACCAATACGATAAAATCTTCCGCCCTTAATTCTATATACTTTAGCATTATCTAACACTTTAATTAAACTACGCTTTTTATTCCAATTTTCTATGAGAATGAATAACAAACCATAAAAGATTAACATGATTGAAATCACAATGGGGGTTTGGAGGTAAGCATCCAAATAATCATCAAATAGAATCCCCATAATAGCTGACGGTACACAAGCTACCGCAACCTTGAACCACAACGAGAAAGTATCCTTTTTAACAATTGACTGTGCTTTGTTCTTAAATTGAAAGGGAAACATCTTGTTCCAAAACATTACAACCACTGCGAGTATAGCTCCAAGTTGAATAACAACAAAAAACATTTCTTTAAATGCTTCGCTCATATTAAGTGTGATAAATTCGTCCACAAGAATCATATGTCCTGTGCTGCTGATAGGTAGCCACTCAGTAATACCCTCAACAATTCCAAGAAAAATAACTTTTAAAATTTCTATAAAATCAAGTACCATTATTTCAAATCCTCCTTTTTAAAATGATGAAAGGTCATAAGAAAACCAACTGCTGATACAAGAATAATAATAGATACAGACAGCAGTGTAGGATAGCCGGTACTCTGAAGTTTACCCTGCACCAAGAAATAGGTGGCTGTCCACGGATACAACGCTCCCCATTCTTGATTTGAAAGTGCGGCACTTCCCATGACAATCACGGCAGAGCCAATCATCGGGGCGACAAATCCTTTTGTTTTCATAGCAACAAACACAAAAGGAGAAACTGTTAAAAACATCAGGATACTGCCAAACAAAAACTTGGGGAGCCATACTATTGCCACTAGTAAGCTATATCCCTCCAATGTAAAGACAGCGTCATATAGCCCACAAACGATAAATATACCTGCCCATGTTACAAGGGTTAGCATAACAATCCAAAGAAGCAGGGTGCAAAATTTTCCAATTAATAGTTTTGTCCTTGAAATGGGTATGGGCAATATGGTTTTGAGGGTGCTTTCTGTGTACTCTCTGCTAAACAAGTAAGCTGCAATTGCCACATATATCATAATGTTTACCAGCAGCATGATATACAGTACACTGTCGCTGTATATGTCAGACAAGGTAAAGATAATCTCCGGCTTATCAAAATGTGTTTGCAAGGCTTCTATTAACATCAAAAGTGGGGTAGATAATACCCCTGCCACACTAATTAGCACCATTTTTGAACGCTTTAGTTTTAATAATTCACAAGAAATAAGATTAAGCAATACCGCCACCTCCAATCAGTTTAGAAAAGTAGTCCTCTAAGTTTTCCTCACTATCATTTATCCTTGTCACGAGCAGTCCATTTCGTGCAAATTCTCGATTGATTTCTCCAACACTTTGGCTAAAGTCATAAATTCTCACCGTACCGTCCTGCACTGTAAAATCCGTCATGTGGTAGTGGTTTTCTAAAATCTTTCCGGCTATCTCACTGTCAGATAAATCAAATTGAATGTATTTTCGATTCCTTTTGTGAAGCTCGGATATATTCACTTCCTCTACTAAATGCCCCTCGTGCATAACGCCGATAATATCTGCTATCTGTTCAATCTCGCTTAAAACATGGCTT
>NZ_LARO01000041.1:0-12983 GCF_000980505.1 Lactobacillus sp. N54.MGS-719 | reverse complement strand
TGCAAACCAGCGCTAGGTTGTGGGTGCTTTTTTCTGTCCTTAGCTTCAATTACAGCAATCGGATAATTAGGCTTATATAAGAGTAAGTAATCAACCTTTTTACCATTACTACGTTTAGCCACATCGTCTACAACATTGATCTGGCCATCCGTATAGTAATATTCCATCAAAGAATCTTTTTTCTTCCAACCTGCTGTTTCAAAAACAGCAGGAGAAATATATCTGTTCTTGATATCCTCCTCTGTTAAATTCATTTTTTCAGGATCCATATTATTCACCTCATTTAGTCAGGATTTGACTCATCAAAAATCACTTTTAGTTCTATTATCGTAGAAAAAGCGCTACAACTCAATATTCATGCTACTGAAAAAGCCCTTAGTTTGGAGTGAAACCTAAGAGCTTTATTATTAATTATGTTTATCAGGATCTGGTGCCATCAAGACATTAAATATAAAAACTATTAATTTAATAAAATCCGTTTTCTTATATCGTCTAGGATCATATCTACCATGTTCAATTGAATTCCTTCCAAAAGCTGTTTTTTCCAGTCCTTTTTTGAAATTAGTTTTATCCCACCATCTTGTTAAGACTCCAAACATTGACATAAGATCTATTTCAGTAAGAGATCCATTTTCATCAGCATACTTTTTTCTAGCTGCCTTTATATTGTTTTTTTCTATATAACCATTAGTTGACAATATACCAAACTTATAACAGCAAACGTATTCGGCAATTGAAAACAGTGTATTCATAAACAGATCATAATTATCAAAATTCTTTCTTATCATCTTTCTAATTTTTATTAATAAAAGTCTATATCCCTCATTTAAATTTTGATCTTCAAATCCTTCAATTACTAAATTAAATACTCTATAAAACCTTTGATAATTATTTTCAGTATAAAAGGTTTCAATATATTCTAAGATTTCATCTTCAGATTTATTATAATTATTTTTCAAAATATCATTATAAAAGAACTCTGATGTAGCCCATCCATGACGCATAAGCAATTTAGCTACTTTCATGTTTTCACTATGCTTACCAAATGTTTTCTCAGCTAAATTTTGAAATACGCTAGTCGCTTTAACTATTTGAGAATAATTATTCTCTAACGAAGTTCCAAATTTGAAAGGCTTAACTGTAGCTCTATATCTATTTGCTGTAGTTTCAATGCGTTTTAAATACTTTTCTCTAGCTGACTGTAAAGCTGACTTATTAATACCATTTAAATAAAATATTGACTTTTCTTGTGGAACTTTTATGACAGGTTTATCCATTTTTATATATGGTTTTATAGCCCTGGATATATTTGCACTTATTGAATTAGGTCTTTTGTTACTTTCTATTTTCTTTCTTTTTTCATTTTCTGATGATGTGTTATTATTTTTCTTGTTCATATTTTTAATTTTACCTCATCTCCAATGACCAAAAAGCCCTTAGTTTTTACAACTAAGAGCTTTTTTATAATCTCACAACCTCCACTTACGTGAAGAAAATGCATTTTTTTGCTCGAGATCTATATGAATTCCAAGGATCACCTTCACACACGTGGAGAAAAATTTTATCATCGATCCTGCCGGTCATGACCGAATGTTCGTATTAATTATACTCAAATTTTCCAAACTAAAAAGCCCCAACCGGGACTTTCTTCACACATCTAATCTCTCAAAGCACGATTGCCAATATCATGGCGGTAGAAGCAATCTGGCAGATCAAGCTTACTCAAATAAGAATACACATTATCCTGCGCCTGGACTAGATTGTCGGCTTCCGAAATTACCATGAACAGACGGCCACCATCACCTATCAGATTATCCAAATTACCTTTCACGTTGGCATAATCGATATAAGTATTAGTGCCGTGAGGCAACTTGCCGATCTTCACATTAGGTGCCGGATGCGTTGGATAGCCTTTGCTGCAAACAACCACGCCTAAGATAGAGCTATCGTTTTCTTCAATTTCAGGCAGCTTTTCATGATTTACCGCTGCATCGATCACTTCTGCAAAATCATTTTTAATTCGAGGTAAGACAACTTGAGTTTCAGGGTCACCCAAGCGAACGTTATATTCAATGACCTTTGGACCATTCTCCGTCATCATTAAACCGATGTACAAAATACCGCAATAATGGTAGTTTCCTTGAACCAATCCATTCATCGTTGGCTTCACGATCTCGTCGATCATTCTTTGACGATCTTCTTTTTTCAGTTGCGGCAAAGGAGAATATGATCCCATACCGCCGGTATTTGGACCCTTGTCGCCATCGCCAACTCGCTTATGGTCTTGCGCCATTGGCAAAATGGTGAACTGATCTTCAGAAACAACCACAAACATTGAATATTCCGGACCAACTAGACATTCTTCAAGGACCACAGCAGTTTGGCCACCAGCAAACATTTCTCTGATCGTTTCTTCAGCGACGTCTTGGTTCTGAGCAATGGTTACACCTTTACCACCAGCTAAACCATCTTCTTTGATCACCACTGGATAATCGAAGTTCTTCAAACCTGCAATACAAGTTTCAGCACTGGCATAAGTTTCATAGCGAGCCGTTGGAATATTGTATTTGCTCATGAAGCGCAATGCATAATCTTTTGAACCTTCTAGTTGTGCTGCTCTTTGGTTAGGACCAAAAATCTTTTGCCCAGCTTCATTAAACTTGTCAGTAATGCCAGCACAAAGGACATTTTCTGGACCAACAAATGTCCAATCGACCTTTTTATTTTTAGCGAATTCTAACAAGCCATCAAGATCAGTTTCTTCAATTGGCACGGTCTCGACACCGATCGTCTGCATCCCCACATTGCCCGGCGCACAATACACAGTCTTCACATGTGGGCTCTCCTTCAGCTTTTTCGCCACGGCAAACTCGCGTCCACCCGAACCAACAACCAATAAAACTAAATCATCTTTCATCGTTTTCACCAATTAGTGTCTAAAGTGACGGTAACCTGTAAATACCATTGCAACGCCGTACTTGTCTGCCATCTCGATTGAGTCTTTGTCGCGAATGGAGCCACCAGGTTGAACGATCGCCTTAATGCCATGCTTTGCCGCATATTCCACACAATCATTGAATGGGAAGAAGGCATCTGATGCAAGGACTGCGCGGTCATCAATGGCATCCCCAGCATGTTTAATCGCAATTTTAGCGGAATCAATTCTGTTAGGTTGACCTGCGCCTACGCCAAGAGTTCTTTCATCGTTTGCAACCACAATCGCATTAGACTTGGTATGTTTTACTGCCTTTAAGGCAAACATCATGGTCTTGAGTTGGGCTGCAGTAGGCTCAGCCTTAGTTACAACCTTCCAGTCATCGGTGTTTTCAATCAAAGTATCTTGTTCTTGTTGCAAAATACCGCCCATAACTGAAACGACTTCTGGACGAGTCTTCTCATTTTCCTTACTAAAGTCTAATTCAAGCAATCTGACATTCTTTTTCTTTTCCAAAACTGCAAGTGCATCGTCGTCAAAGCCCGGTGCAATGATGATTTCCAAGAAAATCTTGTGCATCTTTTCAGCAGTAGCTAAATCGACTTTTCTGTTCAAAGCGATAACCCCACCGAAGATTGAAACTGAATCGGCTTCATATGCACGGTCCCATGCTTCTTCAAGCGTATCGCCGCGGCCGATACCACATGGGTTCATGTGCTTCATTGCCACAACAGTTGGTTCATCTTGGAATTCACGAATGCAGCGGAGTGCTTCATCAGCATCCTTGATGTTGTTGTAAGAAAGCTTCTTGCCATGCAATTGATGTGCTTGCAAAATCGAGAAACTCTTTGGAATCGCATCTTCGTAAAGCCACGCCTTTTGGTGTGAATTTTCACCATAGCGCATCTTTTCCTTCAGATCATAAGTCAAAGTCAGTTTTTCGGGATCTTCAAGACCAACTTGCTTAGTTAAGTAATTGGCAATAATTGCATCATAAGCGGCAGTTGCTCTAAACACCTTAGCTGCTAGTTTTGCTCTTGTTTCAAGCGTGGTGTTACCATTTTCCGCAATTTCTTTTAAAACTAAATCATAGTCAGCTTTATCGGTTACGACAGTGACATCTTGATAGTTCTTCGAAGCTGCGCGCAATAAACTTGGACCACCAATATCAATGTTTTCGATTGCTTCTTCTCTAGTAACATCCGGCTTTTCAATCGTTTGTTTAAATGGATAAAGGTTAACGCAAACTAAATCGATTGGCTTGATGTTCAATTTCTCTAAAGTTGCCATATGTTCCGGATCGTTTCTTTTAGCAAGAAGTCCGCCATGAATATATGGGTTCAAAGTCTTCACACGGCCGTCCAAAATCTCAGGGAAATTAGTAACTTCTTCAACGCTGATTGTCTTGATACCAGCTTCATCTAAAGTCTTCTTGGTACCACCGGTAGAAACAATTTCATAGCCATTTTCGGTTAAGCCTTTGGCAAAATCTACCAAGTTGGTCTTATCACTAACGCTGATTAATGCACGTTTCATTTTTAGTTTTCTTCCTTTTCCATTCTTTGACTTAATACTTTTCTTAACGTAGCTGGGAATAATTTGTGTTCTGTCTCATGGACCCTTGCTTCGAGCGTATCAACCGTATCATCTGGATAAATTGGTACTGCCTGTTGAGCAATGATTGGTCCGTGATCTAAATGGGCATCAATAAAGTGGACTGTGACGCCAGTTTCTTTTATCTTGCCTTTTTTATAATCATCAAAAGCTCTTTCGATTGAATTAAGGCCCGGATATTTAGGCAGTAGTGCCGGATGCAAGTTGATGATTGAATTTGGATATTCGTTTAAAATCGTGGGACCAACCACTCTGAGATACCCTGACAAAACAATGAAATCAATTTGATAATCTTGCAAAACTTTTAGCAGACGCTTTTCATAGGCATCTTTGCCACCGCATTCTTTAACGGAAAAAGTTTCGTATGGCACGCCTAATCTTTCAGCTCTCTTAATTACCGGAGCATTCGGATGATTGCAAAACATTAAAGCTTCAATTCCAGGAATCTCGCCAGCTTGAAACTGTTTAGTTAAAGCTTCAAAGTTGGTTCCATTCCCAGAAGCTAAAATAGCAACTCTCATTTTTCTCCTCTATTTGATTACGATCTTTTCTTCCCCTTCGGGGCGTGCAACTAATTGACCAATTTCGTAGAATTTTTCATTCTCGCGATTTAGTTGTTCTTTGACTGCAGCAATGGTTTCTACTGGAACGGCTAAAACTAAACCAACGCCCATATTGAAAGTGTTGTAGCAATCTCGTTCATCTAAATCGCCTAGTTTTTTCAGATAATCAAAAATTGGTAAAACAGGCCACGAACCTTTATTGACCACTGCTTGCAAGTCATTGCCATAAATTCGAGGTAGGTTTTCGATAAAGCCGCCACCAGTAATATGGGCAATGCCGTGAACTAAATGCTTTTTTACTAGTGGCAAAACTGCTTTGACATAGATTCTGGTTGGCGTAAGGAGTGTTTCGCCTACGGTTTTGCCCGCTAATTCTGCTGGTTTGTCGCTTAATGAAACGTCGTGATCTTTGAACAAAATTTTTCTAATTAAACTGAAGCCGTTTGAATGAACGCCACTTGATGGCAAGGCAATTAAATGATCGCCTGCTTTGGCTAAAGAACTAGATAATATGTCCTCTTTTTCAGCGATCCCTGTTGAAAAACCAGCCAAATCGTATTCATGCGGTTCATACATGTCAGGCATTTCGGCAGTTTCACCACCAATTAAGGCAGATTCACTTTGCTTGCATCCCTCAGCCACGCCTTTAACCACATCAGCTAGTTTTTCAGGATCGTTATGTCCGCATGCAATGTAATCTAAGAAAAATAAAGGTTCAGCGCCTTGGGCTAAGACATCGTTAACACACATAGCCACGCAGTCGATACCGACTGTGTCGTTTTTATGCATCTTTTGCGCGATCATCAACTTAGTACCAACGCCATCGGTGCCTGAAACAAGGACTGGATGCTTATAATTTAATTCTTCTAAGTCGAACATCCCGCCAAAACTGCCGATGCCGCCCATCACGCCTTTACGCTTGGTTGCAGCTACCATCGGCTTAATTCGATTGACTAAATCGTAACCAGCAGTGACGTCAACACCTGCTTCTTTATAACGATTCATTTTATAAATCCTTTCTTTGTCGCCGTTCTTGAGCATTGAGAGAAGCTAAATAGCCAGCTTCGTAGTCATCCAATTTTGTTGGATATTTGCCATTAAAGTAAGCAACTGTCAGACCCGATGAGTCTCCTCGATCAGGCACATCGATTGCTTTGATCAGGCTATCAACGCTTAAAAAGCCAAGGCTATCAGCACCGATAATTTTCCGCATCTCTTCTACTGAATAATGAGCTGCCATTAATTCGGCTCTAGTTGAAATATCAATGCCGTAAAAACATGGAAATCTAAATGGAGGACTAGCGATTCTAAGGTGTACTTCTTTAGCACCAGCTTCTTTTAACATTTTGACAATTTGCTTAGAGGTGGTGCCTCTTACGATCGAATCATCAATAACAGCGATCTTTTTACCGGCAACGACACCACGAACAGCTGACAGTTTTAACTTAACACTCTTTTCACGCAAGGCTTGAGTTGGCTGAATGAAGGTTCTGGCAACGTATTGGTTTTTAACCAGACCCATTTCATAAGGCAACCCCAATTCTTCGGCGTAACCAGAGGCAGCTGACAAAGATGAGTTTGGTACGCCAATTACCATGTCGACATCGGCTGGAGCCTCACGAGCTAGCAGCCGCCCCATTCTTTTTCTAGCATTATGAACAGTCACACCATGTATGATTGAATCAGGACGAGCAAAATAGATGTATTCCATTGAGCAGATTGCTAAATGCGTATTTTTAGTAAAATGATCAATTTTCATCCCATCTCGATCAATGATGATTAATTCACCAGGCTGCACATCACGAACGAACTTGGCACCGATGATGTCAAGTGAACAAGTTTCGCTAGAAACAACGTAGGCGCCATTGTCCAATTTACCAATACATAAGGGACGAATCCCATTAGGATCAAGTGCCGCAATCATGCGATCTTTTTGCAAAAGCAGGAAGGCAAAACCACCGTGAACTTCATTCAGGCTTTGCTTTAAAGCTGAAATAAAGCCATCTTTGATATGATTACGAATCAAGTGAATCAAGATTTCGGTATCAGATGAGGATTGAAAAATCGCGCCTTGTTTTTCGAGCTTGTTTCGTAAAGACACGGCATTAACTAAATTGCCGTTGTGGGCTAAAGCAACATCACCGTCTAGAAAATGAAAGAGAAATGGTTGTACGTTTTGAATCGAATTACGACCCGTTGTACTGTAGCGAACGTGACCAATGGCACTGTCGCCGACCAATTTTTTTAAATCATTCGGATCAGCAAAAGCATCGGATAAAAGGCCACGATCGCGGTGTTGATACAAATGTTCACCATCGCTTGAGACGATGCCGGCCCCTTCTTGTCCGCGGTGTTGCAAGTTATGCAAACCCAGATATGTTAATTGACTGGCATCAGGTGCACCAAAGACGCCGAAGACGCCACATTCCTCATTTAGGCTTTTGATTTCATTAAACAAGGGATGCACTCCTTCCAAATCTTTTGCAATTCAGCTACATCTTCATTTACTTGATCGTTGGTCAGCGAAATGTTCAATTGCTGATCAGCAGTAACTTGACCAATTTCACTAACAGAATCGCCCATTTCTTGTTCAAATTTTGCCGCATTTGCAGGATCAACTGAAACGATCAAGCGACCTGGAGTCTCACTGAAAAGCAGATTTTTATCAAAATCAAGCTTTACCTTTGCACCAAAGTCTGTATCAAAAAGTGTTTCAGCTAAGGAAACGCCTAAGCCGCCTTCGCTTAGATCGTGGGCACTTTTGACTAAGCCGTTAGCCATTAATGCTTGCAATTTGTAAAGATATTGCTTTATCTCTGGCAAGTTTGGCGCATGTGGCAATCCGCTAATTTCACCAGTGATCATCTTTTGCAATTCTGAGCCAGCAAAATCATCATCTGTCTTACCCACTAGATAAATCTTGTCGCCTGCTTTTTGCATGTGCATTGGAATGACGTGATCATAATCCTTGATTAAACCAACCATCCCAATCATTGGTGATGGATAAATTGCCTTGCCATTATTTTCGTTATAAAGAGAGACATTTCCTGAAACAACCGGTGTTTCTAAGATTTCACATGCATCGGCAATCCCTTGACAAGATTGATGCAATTCCCAGAAAATTTCTGGATCATTAGGGTCACCATAGTTAAGACAGTCAGTAATTGCTAAAGGTTGGGCACCACTAGCTACGATATTTGTTGCACTTTCAAGGACAGTTCTTTGACCACCAACTTTTGGATCAAGATAGACAAAGCGTCCATTAGTATCAGTAGTCATCGCAATTGCCTTCTTAGTATGGCGCACTCGCAAGACGCCGCTATCTGAACCAGGACCTACAATCGTGTCCGTTCGAACCTGTGAATCATATTGTTG
Organism: Lactobacillus sp. N54.MGS-719; assembly: GCF_000980505.1. NCBI lineage: Bacteria > Bacillati > Bacillota > Bacilli > Lactobacillales > Lactobacillaceae > Lactobacillus > Lactobacillus sp. N54.MGS-719. Next base: position 4,496 of record NZ_LARO01000041.1, on the reverse strand, counting down.
CGTTACAAATTGATCGTTAGCAATGGTTGGCTGGTTCAAAAGATCTTTTAAAGTTTGACCGGCACTTTCAATATTTGGTTGCCAATTTTCACTTTGCTCAGCATCAATGATTCTTTGTGGTTTCTTTTCTGCGCTTTTTTCTTCAAGGACTTTTTCAGTTAAAGTTACCACTGGAATATCACATACCACTTGATCATCGTGATGAAGCACGTATCTACCATCATCAGTAATGCGACCAATAGTTACAGCGTCAAGATTAAATTCATCGAAGATCTTTTTAACGTCCTCTTCATGGCCCTTCTTTACACAAAGGAGCATTCTTTCTTGCGATTCACTAAGCATAATCTCGTAAGCAGACATGTTAGGTTCACGTTGAGGTACCAAGTTAAGGTTAAGATCCATCCCGGATTTGCCTTCAGTAGCCATTTCAGCACTTGAAGAAACAATTCCGGCTGCACCCATGTCTTGGATACCAACAAGCCATTCACGGTGATGCAAAATCAATTCCAAGCAAGCTTCCATCAAAAGCTTTTCCATAAATGGATCACCGACTTGAACGGCTGAACGTTGGGTCGCATGTTCTTCAGAGAAGTCAGCTGAAGCAAAAGTAGCACCGTGGATACCGTCACGACCGGTTTTAGCACCAACGTACATTACGGCATTGCCAACACCGGTGGCATCCCCGTGTTCCATATCCTTGATATCCATAATGCCGACATTCATCGCATTTAATAAAATGTTGCCGTTGTAACAAGGATCAAATGTAGTTTCGCCACCTAAGTTAGGAATTCCCATGCAATTGCCGTAGTCGCCGACGCCTTTGATGGTTTCTTCCATCTTGTAGCGCATTGTTGGATTATCTTTTAATTCACCAAAGTGCAAAGAATCAAGGATTGCAACGGGGCGAGCGCCCATACTGAAAACGTCTCTTAAAATACCGCCAACACCAGTGGCTGCACCTTGGTAAGGTTCAACTGTAGTTGGGTGGTTGTGACTTTCAGCCTTAAATACAACTGCTTGACCATCATCAATATCAACTACACCAGCACCTTCACCTGGACCTTGAACAACGCGCTTGCCCTTGGTTGGGAAAAGCTTCAAAACTGGCTTAGATTTTTTGTAAGAACAGTGTTCACTCCACATTGCGGAGAACAAGCCGATTTCTGTGTAGTTGGGCAAGCGATGAAGCAAATGATCGCAAATATAGTCATATTCACGTTCTGATAAACTCCAATCAAGGTAAGGTTTCTTTTCTTTGATTTCTTCTGGTGTCATCGCTTGTTTCATGCTTGAACTCCTGCTTTCAAAAGTGACTTAAATAAAGGCAATCCATCTGTTCCGCCGAGAATTTCTTCAACGGCTCTTTCAGGGTGAGGCATCATGCCCAAGACATTGCCTTCTTTGTTACAGATACCAGCAATATCATGAAGACTACCGTTAGGATTTTCACCATGATATCTAAAGACAACTTGATGATTATTTTCTAATTCTTCAAGCACATCTTCGTCTGCGTAATAGCTGCCTTCACCGTGAGCAATTGGAATACGGATAAGTTCCTTGTCTTTATATTCGGTGGTAAATGGCGTATGTGTATTTTCAACTTCTAGCGTTACGGTTTTGCACACGAATTGAAGACTATCGTTTTTCTTAAGTGCTCCAGGTAGAAGTCCCATTTCTGTTAAAATTTGGAAACCATTGCAGACACCTAATACTAACTTTCCTTCATCTGCCATCTTTTTAACTGCTGGGATGATATTTGAAAAACGAGCGATTGCACCAGTTCTTAAGTAGTCGCCGTAAGAAAAGCCACCTGGTAAAACAACTGCGTCAAAGCCATCTAGGCTTTTTTCTTTGTAAGAAACGTATTCGACATCTGCTTTGCAAACAGTGTGAAAGGCTTCGTACATGTCGATATCACAATTAGAGCCTGGAAAAACTACTACTGCAATTTTCATGCATTTTCCTCCAAAACTTTAATCTTGTAAGTTTCCATGTTGAAGTTAACCAATAACGCTTCAGCGATATCCTTCACATCAGCCTTAACTTTATCTAAGTCATCTTCATCAACAGTTACATCGAAGAACTTACCAACAACGATTTTTTTGACTTCGTCATGACCAAGAGAATTAACTGAATCGGTGATTGCAGCTCCTTGTGGATCAAAAACTGAAGGTTTGTAGGTTACGTAAATACGGACAGTAGTCATTTAGATCTCCTTAAGTGCTTCTTGAATGCGGGCTAAGTCTTGTTCATAAACAGTGGTTAAATCGCCGATGTCTCTACGGTAGACATCTTTATCCATATGCTTCTTGGTCTTTTTATCCCAAAGACGGCAGTTATCTGGTGAAAATTCATCTGCAAGGATGATATTTCCATCTGCATCTTTACCAAATTCAAGCTTAAAGTCGACTAATTCCATTCCAGCTTTATCAAAAAGTGGAATCAAAAGCTTGTTAACTTGACGAGACAATTCCCAGATTTTCTTTTGTTCTTCTGCAGTTGCAACGTGCAATGCGATTGCATCTGATTCGTTCATAATTGGGTCATCAAGTTCATCACTCTTGTAGAATAATTCTTCAACTGGCGTATCGAATTTTTCACCTTCGCCCAAGCCATAACGACTTGAGAAATGGCCAGCTGCAATATTTCTAGTAACAACTTCAAGTGGGAACATGTCGCACTTTTTAACTAATTCTTCAGTGTCTGAGATTTTCTTGATGAAATGAGTTGGAACTCCGTTTTTGGACAAGTATTCAAAAATCAAAGTTGAAATTTCGTTGTTTAAATAGGCTTTGTTCTTAAAGTCATCCTTCTTCTCGCCGTTACCGGCAGTTGCCTGGTCTGTATAAACCACACGTAAAACTTCTGGGTCATCTGTAGACCACATTTCCTTAACTTTACCGGTATACAACAACTTTGCCATTTTATTTTTCTCCTTGGTAAAAACACGAATATTATTGAAGAGTGAATACTGATTTGTTCACTTTTATGTTAACAATATTATCAACTGTTGCTTATAATGTCAATATATTATAAAGCACTAAAAATACTATCATGAAGTATTGTTCGTGTTTTAGTGAAAATGATAAATAAAAAACAGAGCTTTAATAGCTCTGCTTAAACAAGATTAATACGCGTGGTGCTAGTTAAATCGTTCTAGGCAATATGCCATATTATAAGCCAAAATGGCTATTTCTAGCCGCTGCTGAAAACCAGCTAAGCTCCTTGCCCAGTTATTTTCAGCGTTATAGTAGCTAAGCAAAGAAAAGTCGCTCTCAATTGTCCTTCTAATTGGCATCAGTTGATGATCGTTATGCTTTTTAGCGCCTTTCATGTTTCTTCGATATGGTGTCCAAAGCACATAGCCGTCATCACTTACTATCGCGTGAACCTTGAAGCCGTAATAATAGATTTTCTTAGTGGCTTTATAGCCGATATCAGCTATGCCACGAAAGATCTTGACGCGATAGTTGCGGATGGGCTGACAAACTGGAACTGGGAAGCTGTCAATAATTAAGAATTCTCCAGCTATCTTTACTTCTTGATTCCAGGCCTGACGGATACAGCGCATTAAAGGCAAAAGCATTCGTGCCCGACGATTAAAACGAGAATGAGACAAACCGACAAAGAATTTACAAAATCTTCTTTGGGATTCGATCCCAATTTCAGTTTGCCAAATAAGCATCGCTAAGATGGAACTGTCTGAGAGCTTAACCTGATCAATATTTTTACGGTATTTCAGCTCATCAGGAGCACAAAGCTTGTACAAAGAACGACAAATTACATTTAGCCGAGCAAAGCTAACTTGTAAATGGTGAGAAAAACGATTAAGCTTGAGGTAGTTCAATTAGATCAGACTCTTTTCTATTTAATTTAAGTTACAACTTGAGTCTAATCCGATTGGACTTTTTTATTAACTAAAACAACTTAACTAGCACCACGCGTGTTCATTATAATTTTTTAAATCAAAAGCATTTGATTCATACAGAAAAAGACCATATCTTAATTAAATATCAAGACATAGTCTTTATAAATACACGATTTATAGATTATTAGTAGTTGAATTCATACAACATTTGTTTGTAAAAACAAGTGAAGAAATTTAGTTTTCAGCTACATACCTACCAGCAAGCATTCCAAAAGTTTGAGCGTGACTTGCTGTTAAACCAGGGACACGATCCGGATATGATCCCCAGAAGAACCCTCCAGAGCAATTTCCTGCGGCATATAAGCCAGGTATAATTTGGCCTTGCTTATTTAAAACTTGCATCTTTGTATTTACCCTTAAACCATCAAGAGTTGCAAGTAACCGTCCACTTAGCCAAGCTCCATAATATGGCCCATTATTAACTGGATATAAACGATATTGTTCCTTACCAAAATCACTGTCATTTCCATCTTGGCAAATTTGATTATATCTTGTAATACTCTTCTTCAAGTTGTCAACAGGTAAATGCAATTGCTTAGCCAAATCATCTATGGTATTAGCTTTTTTA
>NZ_LARO01000042.1:0-13016 GCF_000980505.1 Lactobacillus sp. N54.MGS-719 | reverse complement strand
AAATACGGTGACCAGAATATTCAAGTATCAGATACTTAGGTGGCAGGTGTAAATTTACAGTTGTTTCATCTTTTGCTGTAGGAACACCGTACGCATGAAAATCAGCCTTTACAATAAAAATGTCATCAACAGGACATGAAAGCAAATCTGAAAAATCAGAAGGTAAATTAAAAACTACATCTTTAACAATAAGTTTTTTAGATCTAATCTGTTTTGCTCTGCATTTATCCCACAATTTGATATATAAAGCTTTAAGCTGGCTCAGTTGACCGCTGTCGTCCGCAATAAAAGTTGGAACCTGAACTGATTCTTCATGATAAACAGAAATATCTACCCAACGATTTTCCTTAGGTAGAAGTTTAGTACCAGTTACAATAAGAGAATTTTTCTTATTAAAATCAATAGGCAAGGTAGCATCACTAACTACTTGCTTTAAAGCTATATTTACACCACTTTCATAACGATCATCATGCTTAACATCAGCATGATGATATGAGTCGTTATTGCACTTATCTAAAGATAAATACACTATCTTTGCCATAACACTCCTCCTTTCTCTTATACATTCATTGAAATGCTATCATGCTGATCACACGTTCGCAAGTCAAGACGCTCTCATAGCAACAAAAAAGCCGCTCCAGCCCCAAAAAACTGAAACAGCTTATAAAAAAGCATCTACCTAATCCAACCCTACTTCAACGTCCTACTAAGCTCCAGAATATACTTCTTTAAAGCATCACGGGTCTCGGGGTGTTGCAAACCATACTGGATCGAGGTTTCAAGATAACCTTCCTTGTTGCCTACATCGAAGCGCTGACCCTTGAATATATGAGCGAAAACGCGTTGAGTCTCATTCATCTTGTCGATTGCGTCGGTCAGTTGAATCTCGCCGCCGCGACCAGGCTTCTGGTGTTCCAAAATATCGAAGATCTCAGGAGTTAACAAATAACGTCCAATAATAGCCAAATCACTTGGTGCCTTATCAACTGCTGGCTTTTCGACAAAACTTTTAACGTTGTACAAATCGTCAGCAATCTCACCTTCTGGTGCAATCACGCCATACTTAGAAACTTCCTTGTGTGGCACCTTCATGACAGCCAAAATTGGAGCGTGAGTCTTGTCATAATCATTGATCAGCTGCTTAGTCAAAGGAGTCTTATCCTTCATCAAGTCATCGCCAAGCATAATCACGAATGGCTCGTTACCAACGAAGCTACGTGCACGGTAAACTGCATCCCATTCCCTAAGCCAGCCGGATGTGGTTGACGGGTGTAGTACAAATTAACGCCAAGATCAGTGATCCCCTCGGTCAACTTAAGCAACTCTGACTTACCGGTCTTTTGCAACTCAAGGCTTGAATCGTCGGCTTGTCCACAATTGTCCGCTTTTTCTTAGGCAATGCCTTAATTTTTGACCAAAAATGCGTACTTAATTCAGCCACAGGGATGACTGCTTTTTTACTTTTATATTTTTCTCTCCTTATATCGATCAACTTAATAATTATATTTTATTTCTCAAAATATTATATTCTATCTCTACTTACATTTGGTGTATCTGATAAAAAGATTTTTTAAAGCTGTAGTCCCAGACATTCCTGTAAATTATTTACTTTCATATACATCCATTTCTCAAATCTAGAAAAGACTAATTGACGTAAAAACTCGAGACCGTAAAATATTTTGTGTAAGGATGAATATTTCCTTAATTTTATTTCCCTGAATATTAGAAAAAGGAATCCTTTTCCCGTATGATTGATTTGAACGAAAAACATACTAGAAAAGAGATTCCTTCATGAATGATTTTACCAAAGATATGGCTAATGCTCTATTCAATCAGGATAAAATTAATGATTTATTTAGACAAAAGCTCCAACAGGCTGTCAATGACCTGCTTGAATCCTTATGAGCACGATGGCTGGAATACCGGAAATTCTAGAAATGGTGCTTATTACCGCAAGGTTGATACGCAATTCGGACAAATATAAATCAAAGTTCCTAGAGACAGAAACGGTGAGTTTCATCAACACACTATGCCAGATTATAAAAGGCATACTGATATTTTAGAGCAAACTGTTATCAAGCTCTATTCCAAGGGCGTCACAACCCGAGAAATCGCTGATTTGATTGAGAAAATGTATGGCGGCTATTATTCTTCAGCTATGGTTTCCAATATTTCTAAAGAAATGATTCCCAAAGTTGAGGCATATCATCAGCGACATCTGTCAGATAAGTTCTTCTGCGTTTATCTCGATCCCACCCATATTCCTCTTAAGCGGGTCACTTATGAGCGCTAAGCAGTTTATATCGCCATCGGTATCAAACCTAATGGTCATAAAGAAGTGATCGACCACTGTATTGCGCCTACTGAAAATATTGAGATTTGGAGCGAAATGCTCAAAGGCTTCAAGAGTCACGGCCTTGAACAGGTAGAACTCTTCTTGTCTGACGGAGTAGTTGGCATGAAAGAGGCTATCTGCCAGTCCTATCCTAAAGCGCATTTTCAACGCTGCTTGGTACACGTCATGCGTAATATCAGTGCCAAAATGCGGGTTGACGATCGACAAAAAGCACTGGATGAATTCAAGCAGATTCATACTCAGTCAAACAAAGAAATGGCTGTACAGGTGCTGCATGAATTCTATCAAAACTGGGAAAAAGCCTACAAAAACGTAGTTAGAGATCTTAGACAGGTTGAGCCTGATCTGTTAACCTTTTACAACTATCCGCCAGCTATTAGAGCTTCAATTTACTCAACTAACATGATTGAATCCTTTAACAACAGGCTTAAGCGGAAAACCAAGCCTAAAACAGAATTTCCAACTGAGCAGTCGCTTGACACCTTTATTGGAGTTCAGGCAATGGATTACAATGACCGTTACTTTAACAGGATTCATAAAGGATTTGGGCAAGTTCGAGACACCCTAGAATCCTATTTTGATTAAAAGATAAATAAAAAAGTCAATCAACGAGAGAGATTATTTACACAAACTTCTTGACAGTCTCCAAAAGAAGAATTTGAGAAATATTTATAATTACTAGTTAGTTATAACTTTTGCTTATAGTAAATGTTATAATAAAGGTCCTTGGCAGGGGCACTAAAGTCGATTTAAATTAAATCGGCTTTTTTCTCACTCTTTTTATGAAAGCGCTTTTATTATAATGAATTCTATGTTAAAGTAAATGGTGTAAAGGATAATATGAATTGGAATAAACATTATGATGTTTATTCTCCAGATAAGGAGATGGCTTATTATGACAGCCACTATTGGAATTACTTTTTTAGCACTTGAACTAATTGGGGTCTTTGTTTTAACTGCTGTTACTCCAGATTAGCTATCATTACAAATGCAACACTCCTAGAATAATTTTTGCACATTGTTTTAAAACCCTTAAATGTAACAAAAAACAACCAATGTCTGCATGACGACATTGGTTGTTTTTGTCTTATTCAATTTTAACCATGGATGTGAAACTTAACCAAAATATTTTCGATTCGACTACCCATAATCTTTTGGGCTAAATCCGTCTTCAATGCAGCAAAGCCATAAAAGGCAATACCGACACTAACAGATAAAATTACTAAAAGCAGAGCCGTAATTCTATGATCTGGATTCAAGAACTTGCCTAAACCCATTTCTACCAATTTAACAATCAAGAACATCCCGATTGAAAATGCAGTGATTCCGATTAATCTGCGGCTGGTTCTATTCAAATTGAAATCATATTGTACTTCCAAGTGTTTAAGTGATAAAAGCACAATTACTAATAAACCAAGATTAGTAGCAACTAGTGGTCCGTAGATCTTGAATAAAAAGATCATTGGGAACTGCAAGATCCCTTTTAGAATTAAACCTAAGACTAAATATTTAATAGCCAGGCCATTTTCTGATAAACCTTGCAAAATTGCCATTAACACCGTGAACAAACCCAAGCTAATTGCAGTAAATGCAGATAAGTAAAGCACTTTACTACCAAGTGGATCTGGACCATAAAAGACGGTATAAATTGGTCTACTAATAGCTGCCATCCCAAATGCGGCTGGAATCATTACGAATAAGAACAAGTCCATCGTATTCGCAATCTGTCTAGAAATGCTTCTGAAGTCGCCCCTTGTATGCGCTGCTGATAAAAGCGGAATTGCAGTTACCGCCATCGCACTAGCCAAAGAAACGATAATCATAATTAACTTGTTAGCATTCAAACCAAACAGTGCGTACCAGTCTTCAATTGTATCTGAGCTAGCGTGAACCAAACCAGCAATCATTGGGTGGAAAGTATATTGGTCAACCAATGAGAACAATGTAATTCCTGAATCAATAATGATAAATGGAATAGCCTGTTCAATAATTTCCACAAATAATTGTGTGGTTGAAACTCGCAGACGATTATTGGAATGAGCAACTAAGCTATCTAGCTGCTTTTTTCTTGAAAATAAGAACCAGACAAGCAAGCCGATACCAAATGCGGCACCAATTGCGGCAGCTAAATTAGATTGAATAACTGCGTGGACATATGAACCATGCTGCACTTGCATAATTACAAAGGCAGTTAACAGCATCCATACCACACGCGCAAACTGCTCCACAAATTGCGACATGGCACTCGGCATCATATCCGCGTAACCCTGGAAATATCCACGCATGATACTCAAAATCGGAATAATCAAAATGGCATAAGACAAGCTACGCATAACCGCAACCTGTCTCGGATCGCTTTGACTCCCATTTGACGCCAAAAGCGGCGAGACAAAATACATAATCGTGGCCGATACGACACCTAGGATTGCCATTAGGACTAATCCTCTATGAAATAGCTTACGTCCAATACCATATTCGTTTAGCGCATTGTACTTGGCTACCTGCTTGGCAATTGCACCGGGAATTCCAGCAGTCGAAATTAGAATAAAAATGGTATAGATATTATAACTTCGAGCCGTCAACGCATTAGCAATATTCCCATATGCACCCATCCATGCATACCATGGAATGATATATAGCGCACCTAGAATTCTTGAAGCAATCGAACCAAAGGTCATCCATGCGGAGCCTTTTAGAAACGTATTTTGTGTATCTTTGCTATTTAAGTTATTTTCTTCTTCCATGAATTTTCCCTAATAAGAAGTATTAACTAATTAATTATCACGCAATTTAAGCGATAAGTATAAAACTTATTGTTCTTTTAGGAAAAACTTAACTTATTTAGCTACGATGTTAACGATCTTGTTTGGTACGACGATAACTTTCTTAACGTCCTTGCCTTCTAAGAATTTTTGAACGTGTGGAAGTGTCATAGCTTGTTTTTGAACGTCGTCTCTGTCAGCATCCTTAGCTGCTTGGAACTTGCCACGAAGCTTACCGTTGACTTGAACCATGATTTCAACAGTTGATTCAACTAACTTAGCTGGATCGTAAGTTGGCCACTTAGCGTAAGTAATTGATTCATCATGACCAAATACTTGCCAAATTTCTTCCATCATGTGTGGAGCAACTGGCGCCAAAAGCTTAACGAAGCCTTCTGCGTATTCCCGTGGAATAGTCTTAGCCTTTTGTGCAGCATTGATGAAGACCATCATTTGAGAAATAGCAGTGTTGAAGTGAAGTGCATCAAAGTCTTCAGTTACCTTCTTAACAGTTTCAGCGTAAACCTTATCAAGTTCGCCATCGTTCTTATCAACAATGCGTTCTTGAGGAATTGCCTTAAGGTCAAGGTCGTTAACGAATAGACGCCATACACGGTCTAAGAACTTCTTAGTTGAAGCTGGACCATTGTCGTCCCAGTCGATTGATGCATCAAGTGGTCCCATGAACATTTCGTACATTCTAAGTGAGTCTGCACCGTATTCATCGATCACGTCATCTGGGTTAACGACGTTACCCTTAGACTTAGACATCTTTTCGTGATTCTTCAAGATCAAACCTTGGTTGTACAAACGTTGGAATGGTTCCTTGGTTGGAACAACACCCAAGTCGTAAAGAACCTTGTGCCAGAATCTTGCATAAAGAAGGTGACGAACGGCATGTTCTGCACCACCGATGTAAAGGTCAACTGGAAGCCATTGCTTAAGCAAGTCGTAGTCAGCTAATTCTTTATCATTGTGTGGATCAACATAACGAAGGTAGTACCAACTTGAACCAGCCCAGTTAGGCATAGTGTTGGTTTCACGCTTACCTTTTCTACCGTTCTTATCAACAACGTTAACCCAGTCAGTCAAGTTAGCTAATGGACTTTCTGGAGTACCTGATGGCTTAATGTCAGTTGCATGTGGCAAACGAAGTGGCAATTGGTCTTCAGGAACAAGAGTAGTTTCCCCATCTTCCCAGTGAATAACTGGAATTGGTTCACCCCAGTAACGTTGACGAGAGAAGTCCCAGTCACGAAGCTTGTAGTTAACCTTCTTTTCACCACAGTTGTGGTCTTCAAGCCAGTCAACCATCTTCTTCTTAGCGTCTTCAATGTTTAAGCCGTTTAAGAATTCTGAATTAATGTGTGGACCATCTTCAGTGAAGGCTTCCTTAGTAATGTCGCCGCCTTCAAGTACTGGATTAATTGGTAAACCAAACTTAGTAGCAAAAGCGTAGTCACGATCATCATGAGCTGGAACAGCCATAACCGCACCAGTACCGTAACTTGCCAATACGTAATCTGAAATCCAAATTGGAACTTCCTTGCCGTTTACTGGGTTAATTGCGTAAGCACCAGTAAAGACACCAGTCTTGTTCTTGTTCAAGTCAGTTCTTTCAAGGTCTGATTTTGATTCAATCTTCTTGATGTAGGCATTAACTTCGTCTCTGTGTGCATCAGTAGTAATTTCTTGTACCAACTTGTTTTCTGGAGCAAGAACAGTGTATGAACAACCGAATAAAGTATCAGGACGAGTAGTAAAGATATCGAAGGTCTTGTCGCTGCCCTTAATCTTGAAGGTTACTTGAGCACCAACTGAACGGCCGATCCAGTTTCTTTGCATTTCCTTAACTGGTTCTGGCCAGTCCAAGCCATCAAGGTCTTCCAAAAGACGGTCTGCATATGCAGTCATCTTAAGCATCCATTGACGCATGTTCTTACGGTAAACTGGGTAACCACCACGTTCAGTCTTACCATCGATAACTTCTTCGTTAGCAACAACAGTACCTAAATCTGGTGACCAGTTAACTGGAACTTCGGCTTCATATGCTAAGCCATTCTTGTACATTTGTTCAAAGACCCATTGAGTCCACTTGTAGTAGTTAGGGTCTGAAGTGGTAACTTCACGGTCCCAGTCATATGAGAAACCTAACTTGTTCAATTGACGCTTGAAGTTAGCAATGTTGTTCTTAGTAACAACTTCTGGGTCTTCCCCAGTCTTCAAAGCGTATTGTTCAGTTGGTAAACCAAATGCATCCCAACCCATTGGGTGAAGTACATTGTAGCCTTGTGCACGCTTCATTCTAGCAACAATATCAGTTGCAGTGTAACCTTCTGGGTGACCTACGTGAAGTCCCTTACCAGATGGGAATGGAAACATGTCCAATGCGTAATAATTATTTTTATTGGGATCAGTACCTGTCTTGAAGGTATCATGCTTTGCCCAATAGTCTTGCCATTTCTTTTCAACAACTTTGTGGTTATACAAATTTATTCTCCTTTGCAAAATAAAACGCCCTATGAACTAAATCATAGGACGAAACAATCGCGGTACCACCTAAGTTCCACAAAAAATGTGACACTTAATTATGCTCCTTAACGCGGATGGCAACGATAGGCTCTTATACCAGGCTAAGTTCACAATTCCGTTTTGAGACTTCGCAGCTACCAGCCTCTCTCTGAAAAAACATCCTTGTTACTGCTTCCTGACCTTTATTTTCTTATAGATAATGATTATAATTTACCACAAATGCTAAAAATTACAAGAGGAGAGTATTTTTTTGATTAATACAGAAAATCCACCAAAGGACACCTTAATACCTGGTGCCATCTTTGTGGTCATCTATGCTGCGTGGGCAATTTTAGTTTCATCGAGCTCACAGTTTATTCATAGTTTCGACAACGCAGTAATTAACGTGGTTTGCAACACAAATCCCGCTAACGTAGCTTTTGCCAAAACTTTTACTAATTTAGGTAATACCAACGTAATCACGATTGAAACGATTATTTTATTCATCATTTTAATCGTCTTTAAACAATATGCCTACGCGTTTTTCACCGCGGGAGTAATGATCTGCGCTAACGGTTACAATTGGATTATCAAGCATGCCGTTCAACGACATCGTCCACTTGTCCACCACCTGGTTTATGCGGATGGCTACAGTTTTCCATCTGGTCACTCAGTTGGTAGTGCGGCTCTGTTCGGCGTTTTGATTATTTTGACTATTTTGCTAGTGAAAAGTAAATTTTGGAAAACTTTGTTGATTATCATTTGGGCATTATTCCCACTCATGATTGGCTACACTAGAATTTTCGTTCACGTTCACTACCCATCAGATGTATTCGGTGGTTGGATCGAAGGAATTACCTTTGTATTACTCGGTTATTCATTCTTATACCATTTCTACATTGAGCCAAAAATGATGGATCGAAAACGAAAATAATGCATTAAAAAAACAAGCATCAAATTGATGCTTGTTTTTTTGTTACTCATGTTTAATTTTACGGTCTTTATACGTTTGGTTTAGCAAAATTGAAATTAGGATAACTATCATGGAAACAATATAGACTGCTTTCAAACCACCTAAAAGCACTTGACGCAATTGTGGTACAACACTGCTTGCCAATGTCTTAGCGTTTTCTGCAGAAACAATTTTGTTCATCATTGCTTGGGTCAAGCCTGGATGTTTAGCCAGGCCTTTAGCTACCATAGTATTAAATGCAATACCGTAAACGGAGACCATCATTGTTTGACCTAGATATTTCATTAGGGTATTAAATGATGTGGCTACTCCGATATCGTCTTTTGGAACCAATACCTGTGAACGCACTTGGGAAGCTGTTGTAATTGCACCAAAGGCAGTTCCGTTGAAGGCGGCCACTATGCAAAATACCCAAAATGGAGTATATATTGGCACCAAGATTAAAACCAGATCTGCCGCAACCAAAATTGCCAGCATATAATCATACGTTTTCTTGATACCCCAGCGACCTAGCATCCCGCCAATCAAGAACGAACCTACAATCCACATTAATGAACTAGGCGTTACAGCAAATCCTGCAAGTGAGGCATTAGTACCATTAATTCCTTGCATCCAAGTTGGAATATAAAATTCAAATCCAATAACTACACCAGAAATAAGTAGCGTAATATTGTTTAATGCAAAGAACTCCTTGTCTATCAGCATCGAGAGTGGCATTATTGGATCCGCTGCGCGTTTTTCTGCTCTAAAGAATAGAATTACAGAGATTACAATCAAAACGGCTAGAGCGGCCATAACTAGCAAATTCATGTTACTGCCAAGATCCTGCAAGAAGAACATTAAGGCCAAAAGCAATAATACTAACCAAATGGTTCCCTGCAAATCCAATTTTGAACTAGATTTATGCTTAGGCTCTCTCAAATACACTAGTACTAATAAAAACGCAATGATTCCTATTGGTACATTGATATAAAAGACCCAGTGCCAAGACAGGTGTTGCACAATAAAACCACCTAAAAGCGGAGCAATAACTGAGGCCACTCCCCAGAAACCAGAGTTAAGACCCAACATTTTAGCGCGTTTTTGCAAAGTATAAAGGTCAGCGATAATGGTGATCGCAACTGGCTGAACCGCCCCTGAACCTAATCCCTGAATTACTCTAAACAATATCAGTTCAATCATGTTTTGTGCTAGGCCACACAATGACGATCCAATGACAAACAATGCAATTCCAAACAAAAAAACTGGCTTTCGCCCAATGCTATCCGCCAGTTTTCCGTATAAAGGAGTCGAAACAGCCGTCATCAGCAGAAAGATCGATACAACCCAGTTCATAATTTCTAGCCCATCAAGGTCTGAAACTATTGTAGGCATTGCAGTAGAAACGATCGTTCCTTCAATAGCGGTCATAAATGTTGTCATAAAAATCGCAAGCGTGACTATAGGCACGTTTGTTTTTTTCATTTAATTTACTCCTCGAATATTTTTATTGATGATCTTTAATATAATCAAGCAAATCTTGAGTCTTATCGGTCTTTTCCCATGGTAAATCGACATCTGTTCTGCCAAAGTGACCATATGCAGCAGTTTGTTCGTAAATAGGACGACGCAAGTTAAGCATCTTGATAATGCCGGCTGGACGAAGATCAAATACGTTGCGAACTGCTTCGGTTAAAAGTTCATCGTCAACTTTACCTGTGCCAGCAGTATCGATCATGATTGATACTGGGTGAGCTACACCGATGGCATATGCAAGTTGTACTTCACAACGATATGCAAGACCTGCTGCTACGATGTTTTTGGCAACGTAACGGGCAGCGTAACTAGCACTACGGTCAACCTTTGTTGGATCCTTACCTGAGAAGGCACCACCACCGTGACGAGCGTAACCACCGTAAGTATCAACGATAATCTTACGACCAGTTAAACCAGAGTCACCTTTAGGACCACCGATAACGAAACGACCAGATGGGTTAATCAAAAACTTAGTCTTTTCATCCAAGTATTCAGCTGGAATAACTTCCTTAATTACTAAGTCGATCATTGCACGGCGAATTTCTTCATTTGAAACTTCTGCATCGGTTTGAGTAGAAATAACTACTGTGTCCACACGGAGTGGTTTATTATTTTCATCATATTCTACAGTAACTTGAGCCTTAGCATCTGGACGAAGCCAATCTAAAGTATGATCTTTTCTAAGTGCAGCTACTCGTCTCATCAAGCGGTGAGCAAGTGAGATTGGCAATGGCATAAGTTCAGGTGTTTCCTTAATAGCGAAACCAAACATTAAGCCTTGGTCACCAGCACCGATTTGGTCCAACTCATCCTTATCAGACTTGTTTTCTCTAGTTTCAAGTGAGTGATCAACACCACCGGCGATATCTGGTGATTGTTCATCGATATCAACCATTACGGCACAGTTGTTACCATCGAAACCTAATTCAGGACGATCATATCCAATCTTCAAGACGGTCTTGCGTACGACATCTTGAATGTCGACATATGCATTGGTAGAAATTTCACCAAATACGAAAACCATACCTGTAGTTACGATCGTCTCACAAGCTACGTGTGAGTTAGGATCCTTCTTAAGCATCGCATCCAAAATTGCATCTGAAATTTGGTCAGCAACCTTGTCTGGATGTCCTTCAGAAACTGATTCTGAAGTAAACAAACGTCTTTCCATATTAGTCCCCCTATATAGACATTGGCTATTCGGTTACAAGGCATCTTCATTAGCTAACAACTAGTGAATCCTCTCAGGACTTGAACCGATAAAATTATTACTTTCGTTCGCTCTTTTGCATAAAAAAAGACTACCGCCTCTGCGGTAGTCCCGAACGATGGAGGATACAGGGCTCGAACCTGTGACCTCCTGCTTGTAAGGCAGATGCTCTCCCAGCTGAGCTAATCCTCCATAAGTGACCCGTACGGGATTTGAACCCATGTTACGGCCGTGAAAGGGCCGTGTCTTAACCACTTGACCAACGGGTCATATCTCTTAATCAAGAGTACTCTATTATAATAACTAATTGAGTTTCAAAAGTCAAGAACTTTTCTAAATCTTAGTTATCTGAGTGACATCTCAATCACAACGTTTATTATATTACTAGATAACGTAGTAATATGCAAGGGTTATTTTGAAAAAATATCAAATAATTTTTGATAATTGCCACGCATCCATTCGTAATAGCTTGTGCCATTAGGCATGGTCTCTCTCACCTTCAAGACAGGGATCTGATTTTGGTTAGCTAATTTAACCATTCCATTGACAGTGCTGCTTGAAGCTTGAACATTATTAACGAAGAAAGAAATCTTCTTATGCTTAATGGATTGCTGCATATTATGAACTACCTGTGCACTAGGGTCCGTCTCATTCTCTACGGCCTCTTCAAAGGCAGTATTTCCGATCTTAAAGCGGCAACGTTCAAGAGCATAGTCAAATACCGGCTCACTGACAAATACGGGCTTAGAGTGCTTTCCATCAATTTTAGCAGCAAGCTCCTTGATATTCTGAATTTTCTTTAAATAGTTTCGGCCATTTTTTCTAAAATATGCCGCATTCTTTGGATCAATCTGGCTTGCCCGTTTCACAATGTAATTTACATATCGTTTAGGCATATCCAAGTTATACCAAATATGCGGATTATCGCCCTGCTTTAAGCCCATAAGTTGTTCACCAACTTTGGTCACATGAATATCATTCGAATCAGCTAATTTAGTCATCCAATCATCGTAACCCAAGCCATTAGCAATTACGATATTCGCGTTAGCTACTTCTTTAGCAGAATTGGTAGTAGGTTCAAAATCATGAGGATCAGTGTCGCCATTAGTAATAATAGCTTGAACTTCTCCGTGTTTACCTACGATATTTCTGGCAATATTTGCATAGATATTAGTTGAAGTTACAATATCTACTTTATGATTTTTAGTATTTGCTTCTCTTTTTGTAGAACATGCAGTTAGAGTTAAAACTATCCCTAATAAAGTCGTGATTAATAAAAATACTTTCTTTAACTTCATGTCATCTTCGCTCCTTTTAGAACCATTATAAAGGATTGTTCATATTATATGAAGGTAAAACAAAAACCGCCTTAGAATTCTTCCAAGACGGTTCTTTTAACCCATTACGGAGTGTGAGGGATTTGAACCCTCGATACAGGTATAAGCCCGTATACATGATTTCCAATCATGCTCCTTAAGCCACTCGGACAACACTCCATAAAAAGTACTCCGGCTGTCAGACTCGAACTGACGACATCTTGATTAACAGTCAAGCGCTCTACCAACTGAGCTAAGCCGGAATATTAAAAAAGAGCACGGCAGCTTCCTTTCCTCGCAGGCAGTTGCCCACCAACTACTTTCGGCGTTAAGAAGCTTAACTTCTGTGTTCGGCATGGGAACAGGTGTATCC
>NZ_LARO01000003.1:0-69603 GCF_000980505.1 Lactobacillus sp. N54.MGS-719 | reverse complement strand
TAATGACTTTTTACAAGTACTCTCAACTGCACTAATCAAAAACCACGATTTAGTAGTTGCCGAGGAATTAAGAAACAGAAACCTGTTAAAGAATCATGCTTTGTCGCAATCAATTTCTGATGTCGGCTGGCGTAGTTTCCTGAATATGCTGGCTTATAAGGCAGATCTATATGGTAAAGAATTTCTAACAATTGATCCTAAATATACTACTCAACGCTGTCATGCTTGTGGCAGTATTATGGGCCAAAATGGTTATAAGAAATTAACCCTTAAGGATCGGGAGTGGACTTGTCCAATTTGTCGAATGCCCCATATTCGTGATTGGAATGCGGCAGTGAACATCTTAGAAAAAGGATTAAGCAAGTGGCAAAATCCTAAAATAAAAAAAGCAGCCTAGAAAGGCTGCAGTCCGTTAGCAACTCGCGGACTTAAAAGGCTTTGGTAATTAGACGACCTCTATCGGCAATAGTCAAAAGACTATTGCTGGTAAGTCAAGTCCGTATCTAAGCAAGTTGGTGTTCTGGTTAGCGCAAGCTAACGAGCCACTAAGCCCTAGACTTCAGTCTAGGGTAGTTGACTAATTGCTATCATTATGTTTTTGTTAGTCTGGACATGTGTAGAAATGTTGGGTGTTGATATAAGTAAGTTACAACGTAAATTTGTTTTATCTAATAGAAGAATATAAGACAAAAACTCAGGGATTTTTCCTTGAGTTTTTGTCTTTTCCACACGTAAATTATTGAAATAAAACAAAATATTTGCTTTTTATAGAAAAAACTTCAATATATTACGTTGAAAACTTAATAGTTATGTTTATAGTTTGCTATAATATTATTGGGTTTTAATAGAAAGAAGGAATTATAAATTGAGTTTGTCAGATAAGATCATGACTGATATGAAAACAGCCATGAAAAATCACGATAAGACAACTCTTGATACTGTCCGCATGATCAAATCTGCTTTGATGAATGAAAAGATCAAGTTGGGACATGATTTGAATGCAGACGAAGAATTAACTGTTCTTAATCGCGAAAAGAAACAAAGAGAAGAATCAATCGAAGAGTTTGCTAAAGCTAAACGTGATGATTTAGTGGAAGAAACTAAGAAAGAATTAGCAGTAGTTGAAAAGTACTTGCCTAAACAAATGAGCAAGGACGAGTTGGAATCTGCTGTTAAGGAAACGATTGATGAAGTTGGTGCCAAAGGCAAGTCTGATTTTGGTAAGGTTATGAAAGCCTTAATGCCCAAGATCAAGGGACGTGCCGATGGTAAGGCTGCGTCTCAAGCAGTTCGTGATCAACTAAACTAAGTTTAGTAGTAACAAGAAGGAGCGGGTCTTTTTGGCTCAAACAACTTTTACACCTCAAAAAGCAGAGAATATTCAAAAATTAGTTGGAGTTAATGATGGAAATCTGAAGCTTCTTTCTGAAGGCTATGATTTGTCCGTTACCGATACTGGCAATGACATTGTTATTGCAGGGGATGATGAGGCAAACGTAAAGAAAGCCGTCGCTGTTTTAAAGGCACTTGACAGTGTCGTGAATACCGGCGTTAACGTTGGCGCGCCCGATACGGTTAGTGCGATGAAGATGGCCGACAAGGGTACCACAGAGTACTTTGCGGATCTGTATAAGAAAGTCTTGATTCGGGATGCTAAAGGTAGACCGGTCAGGGTGAAAAATATGGGTCAAAAGCGTTATGTCGAGGCCATTGATAAATCCGATGTTATCTTTGGAATAGGGCCAGCTGGGACTGGTAAGACTTTCTTGGCAGTTGTTTGTGCAATTGCTGCATTCAAAAAGGGCGAAGTTTCCAGAATAATTTTGACTAGACCAGCCGTTGAAGCTGGTGAATCACTTGGATTTTTGCCTGGTGACTTGAAGGAAAAAGTTGATCCATATTTGAGACCAATTTACGATTCTTTGTACGCTATTCTTGGTACTAATACTACTGACCGCTTAATGGAACGTGGCGTAATTGAAGTGGCTCCACTTGCTTATATGCGTGGACGTACGCTTGATGACGCGTTTGTAATTCTTGATGAAGCCCAAAACACTACTGATGCACAAATGAAGATGTTTTTGACACGTCTTGGTTTTAACTCCAAGATGGTCGTAAACGGAGATATGACTCAAGTCGATTTGCCGGGACGACAGCATAGCGGTTTAATCGATGCTAGACGAATTTTGAAGAACATCGACCAAATCAAATTCATCAACTTTTCTGCACAGGATGTTGTTCGTCACCCTGTAGTTGCCAAAATTATTACTGCTTATGAAAAAGAGGACGCTAAACACTAAAAATGGATCCAATTGATATTACCTATAATGATGAAGTTGGTTTTTTAGATGATAAAAAACGTGACTGGCAAGACTGGATTATGAAGCTTTTGCTTTTAGCTAAGAAAGAAATTGGCAAAGATAATAACTTAGAAATGAGTATTAACTTTGTTGACGAAGATCGTAGTCACGAGATTAATTTAAAGTATCGTGATAAAGATCGTCCAACAGATGTCATTTCTTTTGCAATTGAAGATGGTGAGGATTCAATTGACTTAGCTGCCTTTGAGGATGATCCTGATTTTCAAGAAGATATCGGGGATTTGTTTATGTGTCCAAGTGTCATCAAACGTCATAGCAAGGAATATGGCACTGGGTTTGACCGAGAATTTGGTTATACTGTAGTTCACGGCTTCTTGCACTTGAATGGCTATGATCATATCAAGCCTGATGAAGCTAAAGAAATGTTTGGCATTCAAGGGAAGGTGCTTGAAGACTACGGCTTACCACTATATCCAGATCAATTAGATGAAGGCAGAGGTAAATAATGGAAGAAAAAAAGTTTAAGTCTGGCTTTGTTGCCTTAGTTGGTCGACCAAATGTCGGTAAGTCAACTTTGATGAATTACTTAGTTGGCCAAAAAGTGGCGATTACTTCTAATAAGCCTCAGACCACGAGAAATCGTATCTCAGGCATTTATACTTCCGATGATATGCAAATCGTCTTTGTAGATACACCAGGTATCTTTAAGCCTCATTCAAAACTTGACGACTATATGGATAAAGCTAGTCTTTCTAGTTTAAATGATGTAGATTTAGTTTTATTCATGGTAGAACCTGAGAAAATTGGTAAAGGTGATCAATACATTGCTGATTTGCTTAAGGAAGTAAAAGTTCCCGTATTTTTAGTAATCAATAAGGTTGATCAAATTCACCCTAACAAGTTGTTGCCAATTATGGATTCATACCATAAGCTAGAGGGCTTTAAAGAAATACTACCGATTTCTGCTACTCAAGGCATTGGTATTGAAGACTTATTAGCTACGCTTAACAAGTACTTGCCAGAAGGACCACAATATTATAGTGCTGACCAGATCACAGATCGGCCTGAATATTTTGTCGTCGCTGAACTTATTCGTGAACAGATCTTACGACTTACTTCACAAGAAGTACCGCACGTTACCGCGGTTGCCGTTGATCAAATGAATAAGCATCAAAATGGCAAGTTGGTGATTGAAGCAACCATTTATGTTGAAAGAGATGGACAAAAGGGCATTATCATAGGTAAAGGTGGTAAGATGCTCAAGCAAATAGGTATTAATTCTCGTAAGGAAATCGAAGATTTGCTTGGAGAAAAAGTCAATTTGCGTCTCTGGGTTAAGGTCCAACACAACTGGCGCTCAGATCCAAGCTTCTTAAAACAAATTGGTTATGATAAGAAGGAACTTAGTTAATGGTACGCGAACTTAAAGAAGTTCAGGGTATTATTTTCAAAAGACAAAAATATAAAGAAGCAGATTTATTAGCAAAAATCATGACTAAGCAAGATGGAATAATTACCTTAATTGTGAAGGGAGCTTTGCGGCCAAAGTCACGTTTAAGTGCTGCGACGCTGAATTTTTCAATGGGTACTTATGTCATTTATACCAGCGGACATGGTTTGAGCAATCTACGCACGTATAAAGAAGTAAAGCAATTCGATGGGTTATACCAAGACCTGACGAAGAATGCTTATGCTTCTTTTATTTTTGACTTAATTGATCATGCTTTTGTCGAATATCAACCAATTGGCAAGTATTATGACTTAGCTCTTTTTGCCCTGAAAAAAATCAATGAAGGCGTTGATAGCGAGATGATCACGCAAATTGTGCAAATGAAAATGCTTGGAGCTTATGGCGTTGAGCCCGAGCTTCGTCATTGCGTAATTTGTGGTAAAGAAACAGGTATTTTTGATTATTCAATTAAATTAGGCGGTGTTGTTTGTAGCGACCATTTTGGTGTAGTAAATAGTCGCATGCATTTAAAACCAAAAGAAACCGCCGTTTTGAGAACAATCGGCCTTTTGCCTACTGATCGTCTTGGAACAATTACAATTAATGAAGAAACTAAAAAGGCTACTAGAAAAGCAATCGATCGCATCTATCGTGAGACGATTGATTTAAACTTAAAGACCAAAAAATTCTTAGATGAATTAAAACTTTTTTAGTTAGTAAATATCTGGTTTAAACCTAGTTCATGTGTTAAAATATGTACGTATTTGGCGATGATGAGGATTAGAAAAGTACTAGTTAAGCGAGTACCGTTTGGTGTAAGGGTACCTAGGAAAAGGCCCCTCTAGTCAAAGCTCAATTAAGTGCAGGAAGAACACTTCCTGAATTAGGGTGGAACCGCGATATATTTCGTCCCTATGCAAAATTTTGCATAGGCTTTTTTTATGGCCTAGCGCAGGAGGAGAATTAAGGAAAATGGCAGATAAGAAATTAAACATTCAAAATATGATCTTTAAGCTGGAACAATTCTGGTCCTCCAAAGGTTGTATGATTATGCCTTCTTACGATGTTGAAAAAGGTGCAGGTACGATGAGTCCTTACACTTTTCTTCGTGCAGTTGGTCCTGAACCATGGGCAGCTTGCTATGTAGAGCCTTCTAGAAGACCTGCAGATGGTCGTTATGGTGAAAACCCTAACCGGTTATTCCAACACCACCAATTCCAAGTTGTTATCAAGCCAGCTCCAAAGGATATTCAACAATACTACTTGGACAGTTTGAAGGTTTTAGGTATTGATCCTTTGGAACACGATATTCGTTTCGTAGAAGACAACTGGGCTAACCCATCAATGGGTTGTGCTGGTGTTGGTTGGGAAGTATGGCTTGACGGTATGGAAGTTAGTCAATTTACATACTTCCAAGTAGTTGGTGAATTAGACGTTAAGCCAACTATGAGTGAAATCACTTACGGTGTTGAAAGACTTGCATCATACATTCAAGACGTAAACTCTGTATTTGACCTTGAATGGGGTAACGGTGTTCTTTACCGTGATATCTTTAAGCAACCAGAATATGAACATTCTAAGTATGCCTTTGAAGAATCAGATCAAGATCAACTTCTTAAGTTCTTCGATATTTATGAAGCAACTGCTAAGCGTCTTCTTGGTCAAAACCTTGTACACCCAGCATATGACTACATTTTGAAGTGTTCACATACTTTCAACTTGCTTGATGCTCGTGGTGCTGTTTCAGTAACTGAACGTGCTGGATACTTATCAAGAATTAGAAACTTGGCTCATGAAGTAGCTGTTAAGTTTGTCGAAGAACGTGAAAAGCGTGGCTTCCCATTGCTTAAGAGCGCAGAAGACAAGAAAGCTGGGGTAGAAAATGGCTAAAGATTATTTATTTGAAATCGGTACTGAAGAAATGCCAGCCCATGTTGTACCACGCAGCGTAAAGCAATTGGCTGACAGAACTAGAAAGTTTTTGAAAGAAAACGGTCTTAAGTTTAAGGACATCAAGACTTTTGCTACACCACGTCGTTTGACTATCTTGGTTGAAGACTTAGCTGAAAAGCAAGACGATATTGATGAAGTAAAAAAAGGTCCTGCTAAGAAGATTGCTCAAGATGCTGATGGTAACTGGACTAAGGCTGCACAAGGTTTTGCTCGTGGCCAAGGTATGACTACTGATGACATCTACTTTGAAGAACTTAAGGGTACTGAATACGCTTATGTTCACGTTCAAAAAGAAGGTAAAAAGGCTACTGATATTTTGCTTGGTATGAGTGATATCATCAAGGCTATGACCTTCCCAACCAAGATGAGATGGGATTCAAACGACTTTGAATTCGTTCGTCCAATCCACTGGCTTGTATCATTATTTGGTAGTGACGTAGTTCCAGTTAAGATCTTGGATATTACTGCTGGCCGTAAGACTCAAGGTCACCGTTTCTTAGGTGATTCAGTAGTATTGGCTAATGCAGATGACTATGAAGATGCATTGAAGGATCAATACGTAATTGCTAACGCTGAAGAGCGTAAAGATATGATCGTTAACCAAATGAATGAATTGGTTAAGGAAAATCATTGGCAAGTAAAACCTGATCGTGATCTTCTTGAAGAAGTTACCTACTTAGTTGAATACCCAACTGTTTTTGCTGGTTCATTCGATGAAAAGTACTTAAACATCCCAGACGAAGTATTAATTACTTCAATGAAGGATAATCAAAGATACTTTGAAGTTTACGACGAAAATGGCAAGTTAATTAACCACTTTATCGCTGTAAGAAACGGTAACAAGGATTACTTAGATAACGTTATTTCAGGTAACGAAAAGGTATTGGTAGCTCGTTTGGACGATGCTCAATTCTTCTACGATGAAGACCGTAAATACCCACTTAGCCACTTTGTTGATCGTCTTAAGAATGTTTCATTCCACGACAAGATTGGTTCAATGGCTGAAAAGATGCAACGTGTACGCATGATTGGTGATTATCTTGCTAAGCGTTGGGACTTACCAGAAAACGTAGTAAAGGACTTCGACCGTGCTAGTGAACTTTACAAGTTTGACTTAGTAACTCAAATGGTAGGGGAATTCGCTGAACTTCAAGGTGTCATGGGTATGCACTATGCTCGTCTTGCAGGTGAAGACGAAGAAGTTTCTGTAGCTATTAAGGAACACTACATGCCAGCAACTGCTGAAGGTCCACTTCCAGAAACTACTGTAGGTTCACTTTTGTCTATTGCAGATAAGATTGATACTATCGTAACCTTCTTCGGTGCAGGTATGATTCCTACTTCATCAAACGACCCATACGCACTTCGTCGTTACGCTTACGGTATTGTTAGAATTTTGCTTAACGAAAAGTGGTCACTTCCATTTAACGAAGTATTGCCAGAAATCATTAACATGCTTAATGGTGTAACCCCAGCTAAACTTCCTAAGGGTGATGCAGACCAAGAAATCGCTGACTTTATTCGTGATCGTGTAAAGCAATACTTGCAAAAGAACAACTTCAAGTACGATATCGTTGATGCTGTCCTTGCATCAAGTCAACAAGACCCAAGTCAAATTTTGGCAGCTGCTAATGTATTGCAACTTCACCACGATGATGAAGAATTTAAGCCAGTAGTTGAAAGTTTGACTAGAATTGACAACATCTTGAAGAAAGCTAAGTTCAAGGGTAATGTTAAAATCGCTGAAAGCTTATTCGACGACAACAGTGAAAAAGAACTTTATGCTGGTGTTGAAAACTTGCAAAAGGTTGAAAGTTTGGCTGACCTTTACCAAGGCTTCGTTCAACTTCAACCAGTTATTGACCAATACTTCGATGCTAATATGATCATGGCTAAGGATGAAAAGGTTAAGAACAATCGTTTAGCACAATTATTTGCTGTTAGTGAATTAGCTGATCGTTTAGGTGACTTGAGTAAGTTAGTCATTAAATAATAAAAATAGATAGAAAAGGTGATTCATATGGCTGGACGGATTCCAGAAGAATTCATCAATGAGGTCCGCAGTAACGTTAATATTGTAGATATCATCAGCCAATACGTGTCACTTGAAAAGAAAGGCAAAGACTATATTGGTCTTTGCCCTTTTCATCAAGAAAAAACACCTTCTTTTACGGTTAATGAAGAAAAACAGTTCTTCAAATGTTTTGGCTGTGGTAAAGGCGGCAACGTTTTTAAATTCTTAATGTATAAGGATAATCTGACTTTCCCAGAAAGCGTAGAGTGGGTTGCAGAATTTGCTCATATCGCGATGCCACAAGGATATGGTAATAATGATGGAAGCAAGATGAATCCACTTATGCGGATGCATAAGGATGCAGCAGAATTTTATCACCGTGTATTGCTTACCACTAAAGCTGGTGAAAGAGGGATGCAGTATGCTCAAAAGCGGCAACTGGATCAAAAGGTGTTAGATCATTTTAATATTGGTTATGCTCCCAAAGAAGATAATGTTCTGATTACTTATCTGCGTGACAAAGGCTATCAAGATGATGAGCTGCAAAAAAGTGGCTTATTTGTCGAAAGCAAAGATGGACGCTTATTTGATCGTTTTCGTGATCGACTAATGTTTCCTTTGGATAATGAAAATGGTCGAACGATTGGCTTTTCAGGGCGGAGAATCTCTGACGATAAAACTGAAGCTAAATATATGAACAGTCCTGAGACAAGTATCTTTACCAAGTCTAAAGTTCTGTTTCACTTTGCGGAAGCAAAGAAAGCAGCAAGAAGTGAGCAGCACCTTATTCTTTACGAAGGATACATGGATGTAATAGCTGCTTACAAGGCAGGCATTAGCTCAGGCATTGCTTCGATGGGTACTAGTTTGACAGATGATCAAATTTATTTGTTACGGCGGGTAACCACTAATATTATTATCAACTACGATGGAGATCCACCTGGTATTCATGCGGAAGAACGTGCCGCAAGAATGTTTAACAAGGCAGGCAATTTCAACCTAGGAATCGTTGTTTTGCCCGATAATCTGGATCCGGATGAGTATGTTAAAAAATATGGCGCCGAAAAATACCAAAATGAGGTAAATGGTGCTAAGACTCCAACTGAATTTTTCCTTGAAAGATTGGCTAAAAAGTACAATCTTAACAATGATCGAGAAAAGATTACTTATTTGGATGAAGCAGTCAAAGAGATCGCGCAAGTTAGAAACCCGGTTGAACGGGACATGTATATTGAACAGCTTGCACGTAACGCACAGGTGTCATCTGCTTCGTTAAAAGCAAATTTAGCTAGAGAATTACGTAGAAATAATCGTGCTAAAAGTCATATGCGTCAGCAGTCTAATTATTCTGCTCCGACTCCTAGCACGGATGAGATGCAGCCTTCTTTTGAATCAGCAGAGACTGCTGCGATTCAACAAACAGCAGGGCAACGACACCCAAGGCAAGTTAGATTATTATACTTATTTATTCATTCACAGCAGGCACAAAAATATCTACAGGAGGGAAATTTCCATTTTCCAGATAAAGACTTTGAAGAATTAGCACAATTATGGATTAAATACAAAGAAACACACGATAATCCGCAAATTGATGGTTTCTTAGATTTTATTCCTGAGCAACTTCAAGGTATAATAGTAGATGCTGAAATGGCAAACATGCCAAAAGATTTTACAATTCAAGAGATTAATGAGTATGTCCAATCGCTTCAAAAGCGCAACATTTATTCCCGGCTGAATGAGCTTAACAATCAATTACAGGATGCAATGCGCAAACAAGATCGAGACGAATGTTTGAGACTTACTCAAAAGATTATTGAGTTGAAAAGGGTCTTAGGTTAATAAGGAGGCTTTTTAGTGGCAGAAAGAGAAACTACACAAAAACCATCTTTGGACAAGGTGGTAAAGCAAGTCGTTAAGGACGTTAAGAAGAAAAAGACAATTACTGAAAAGGACTTCACTGCTCGTCTGATTAAGCCTTATAATTTGCAAGGCAAGGCTGTTGACCAACTTGTACAAGAGTTTGAAGATAATGGTATCAGTATTGTTGATGAAAATGGCGATCCTTCAAAGTTAGCCTTAAAGAAGCAAAAGGATGTTGAAAAGGCTGAATTAAAGGATATGTCAGCACCTTCAAGCGTTCGAATGAATGACCCAGTACGGATGTATTTGAAGGAAATCGGACGTGTGCCACTTCTTACTGCAGACCAAGAAATCGCTCTTGCCAAGAGAATTGAAGCTGGCGATGAAGAAGCAAAGCAAGAATTAGCTGAAGCTAACCTTCGTTTGGTTGTTTCTATCGCTAAGCGTTATGTTGGTCGTGGTATGTCATTCCTTGACTTGATTCAAGAAGGTAACATGGGTCTGATGAAGGCCGTTGACAAGTTCGATTATCGTCTTGGCTTTAAGTTCTCTACTTATGCAACTTGGTGGATTAGACAGGCTATTACCCGTGCTATTGCCGACCAAGCACGTACTATCAGAATTCCTGTCCACATGGTTGAAACGATCAACAAGTTGATTAGAATTCAACGTCAATTGTTACAAGACTTAGGTCGTGAACCAACTCCAGAAGAAATTGGTGCTGAAATGAATATGCCAACCAATAAGGTTCGTGATATTCTTAAGATCGCTCAAGAACCAGTTTCTCTTGAAACTCCTATTGGTGAAGAGGATGATTCACACTTAGGTGACTTCATTGAGGATAAGGATGCAACTAGTCCAGAACAACATGCTTCATACGAAATGTTAAAGGAACAACTTGAACAAGTACTTGAAACTTTAACTGACCGTGAAGAAAATGTTTTACGTTTGCGTTTTGGTCTTGATGATGGCCGTACTCGTACTTTGGAAGAAGTAGGTAAGGTATTTGGCGTAACTCGTGAACGTATTCGTCAGATTGAAGCTAAGGCTTTAAGAAAGCTTCGTCACCCAAGTCGTTCAAATCAATTGCGTGACTTTATGGATTAATATCTAGATCTATGAAAAAGACGTTAAGCAAGTGCTTAACGTCTTTTTTTGATTTGCTTTATTGTTTGCTGACTTTTCCTTTAGCGATATCATCTTCAATGATCTTCATTGGGTTGAGCCAAGTACCATTGTCTTTCCAGTAGTAGCGACATGGTACACCATGTTTATCAATGTATTTCTTGTCTGTCTTAGTTATTCCTAAGTGGATGTGAGAACCGGTTAAGCGACCGATCTTTTGGCCTAACTTAATCTTTTGGCCCTTCTTTACGTAAATATCTGTGATGCTGAGAAAACCTTCTTGATAGATTTCTACATAGCCATCATCAGAAATCACCCAAACATATAAGCCAAGGCCTGGAGCATACTTAACTTTATGAACTGTCCCAGCATGCACAGCATAAACAGTAGAGTGTCCTACTTCGCTGAAGCCGAAGTCGTAACCATCGTGGAAGTAACTTTTAGTAGGGTAGTAACGTCTAATTACGTCAGTTTCACCGAATTTTTGGCCTGATTTAAATTTTATTTTCTTTTCGTAAAGGCGTTTAAAAGGATAACCCCAGGTAACCTTATGAACTACTTTTTTCTTCTTTTTAGGCTTTTTCTTTTTTACGACTTGAGTCTGAGGTCTATTGGCATTTAAATCAATGTGCCAAAGCGGTACCGAAGCAAAAATAATAATTGCAATTAATGCAATAAAAAGCGATACTTTGCTTTCTGTTTTTTTCATCTAAAAAAGTTCATCTCGTTTTCCATCAAGCATATGTTCACTAACATTAGGATCGAAAAATACAGGTAAATCATGATCAAAATTATAAGCTAGCTTATGTTGCTGCAGCTCTTCTTTAGTCATCCAAGTTAAAGTCCCTTCGTCTGATTCCTTGACTGTCCCCTTAAATTCATCGGCAACATAGAAAAAGACTAAATAGCGTTCATGATTTTTATCATAGAACTGCTTTACTCCAACAAGTTGGGGATGAGAAATGGTCAGTCCGGTTTCTTCTTTGATTTCTCGAACAACAGAATCATTAAAAGACTCATGTGGTTCAACGTGACCACCAGGGAAGGTAAGGCCTGGCCAAACTGGATCGTTGCGGTCCAAAACTAGAATTTTATCTCCATTTTTGATCATGCACATGTTAGTTAAAGTTACTGTCTCAGTTCTTTTCAATGCAAAAACCCACTTTCTTTGTACGATTATAGCAAAACATGACTAAAAACAACTACTAAATATGCTAAAATTTGATTAAACATACTCTTTATGGAGGATTAAATGAACTTAAGATTAAATACGCTGGCAAAAATGGTCGATCCCGACAGTAAAGTTGCCGATATTGGTACTGACCATGCTTATTTGCCAATTGAATTAGTTAGATCAGGAAAAATAAAATATGCGATTGCAAGTGATGTTGCTGAAGGACCGCTTGAAAATGCTAAAAACGATATTGCGGAAGCTGGATTAAGCGATCAAATTGAAACGCGTTTAGGCAATGGACTAGAAACTATTACTCATCAAGACCAAGTAGATACTGTAGTAATCGCTGGTATGGGTGGAAAATTGATGGTTGATATTTTGGATACGGCTTGGAGTAAAGACTTTCAATTTAAAAATTTAGTGCTTGAACCTAATATCGGTGAAGCTGGCGTGCGTAATTGGTTAATGATGCACAATTATGAAATTGTAGCAGAAAAGTTGATAGCAGAAGCCGGCCACACCTATGAATTAATTAAGGCACGTTTGACAGCTAATAAACATGATTTAACCGAAAAAGATATTTTCTTTGGTCCATTCATTGTACGTGAAAAGAACCCCGTATTTTATCAAAAATGGCAAGGGCAATTGGCTTACAATGAAAAATTGCTAAAGAATTTGAACAAGGCGCGAAATAAAGACGAAGACCGTATTAATGAGATTGAACATAATATTCAGTTGATTAAGGAGGAGCTAAGCGATGACTAAAGTCAAAGAGATTGTTGAACGTTTAAGACAAGATTTTCCAGAGGACATTGCTTCTAAAGGCGATCCTGTGGGGATGCAAATCGGTTCAATCGATGCCGATGTTACTAAGGTAATGACGACTTTGGATGTGCGTCCTCAAGTTGTCGAAGAAGCTGTAAAAAAGGGTGTTAACTTTATTGTCAGCCATCACCCTGTAATGTTTAGACCTGCACGTAATTTAGATTTTGCCAACGCACAAAATGCAATGTATGGCGAGATTATCAAAAATGGCATTACCGTTTATTCAATTCACACAAATTCTGATAAGGCACAAAATGGCTCAGCTGATTGGCAAGCTGAAGAATTAGGCTTAAAAGATGTTGAACCATTTTGCTTAGATGATGATGGCATTGCAATGGGACGAAAGGGTAAACTACCTAAGACGATGTCAGCTTATGATTTTGCTTATTATGTTAAAGACAAAATGAAGATCAAGATGGCCAGATTGATTACTGCGGATAACGACAAACAAATTTCCACTGTCGGCTTTATCTGTGGTGATGGTGGTAAATACTGGACTAGAGCTTTAGATGATAATTTGGATGCCTTTATTACAGGTGACGTTTATTATCACGTCGGTCATGATATGATTTCATCCGGTTTAACAGTAGTTGATCCTGGTCATTATACTGAAAAATTGTTTAAATATAAGGTATATGATCGTCTCAAGAAATGGAACGAAGAGAATAATTGGAATGTTGGCGTTGAGCTTTCTGAAGTTTCAACAAATCCATTTCAAGATTTATTTTAATAGAAAGAGGATAGAATAAATGGAATACCCAAACTTGTTGCCAAGATTTTTAAAGTATGTAAAAGTAAATTCACGTTCAGATGAACATTCAGATCGTTTTCCTTCAACTGAAAGAGAAGAAAACTTCCAAAAGAATGTCATTATGAAAGACCTTGAAGAATTAGGTCTTAGTGACGTTCACTATAATCAAAAAGCTGGTAGCGTAATTGCTGAAATTCCTTCAAACGTTGATTACGACGTACCTGTAATGGGCTTTTTAGCACACAGTGATACAGCTGACTTCAATTCAGAAAATGTTAAGCCACAAATTCATGAAAATTATGATGGTGAAAGCAAGATTCAATTAGGCGATTCGGAATTTTATCTTGATCCAAAGGTTTTCCCACACTTGAAGAACTACAAGGGTCAAACTATCATCACTGCTTCAGGTGATACCTTGCTTGGTGGGGACGACAAATGTGGTGTTTCTGAATTAATGACTTTTGCGGAATACTTGATGAACCATCCAGAAGTAAAACACGGTAAGATTCGTTTAGCCTTCACTCCTGATGAAGAAATCGGTACTGGTGCAGAACACTTTGATGTCAAAGACTTCGGTGCAGATTTTGCCTTTACTGTTGATGGTGAAGCACCTGGTAAACTTGACTGGGGTACTTTCTCAGCAGCGCAATTTAGTCTTGATATTCAAGGGGTTAACGTTCACCCAGCTGTAGCTAAAGGTCAAATGATTAATGCTGTTCAGGTAGGAATTGATTTCCATAATCAATTGCCAGAACATGATCGTCCAGAACATACTGATGGTCGAGAAGGTTTCTTCCACTTGATGAGCTTCAACGGTACTGTTGATAATGCACACCTTGATTACATCATCCGTGACTTTGAACGTGATGGTCTTGAAGAACGTAAGAATTTGGTTAAATCAATCGTTGACAAGATGAACGCTGAATTTGGTACTGAACGCATTAAGTTGAAGATGTGGGACCAATACTACAACATGGCTGATGAATTGAAGAAGCACATGGATATTGTTGATTTGGCTAGGGATGCATATAAGGCTGAAGGTCTTGAAATCAACGAAGATCCAGTTCGTGGTGGTACAGATGGTTCACAATTGACTTACATGGGTCTTCCTTGTCCTAACATTTTTGCAGGTGAAGAAAACATGCATGGTCGCTACGAATATACTGTTCTTGAATCAATGTACAAGGCTGTTGATGTTATGATCAAAATGGCTGAATTAAATGCTGAAAGAGCAAAGCAGTGAAACAAATTTAAATAACTGCTATAAAAATATATACTTTTAAATAGCTATGATTATGCAAAACTTATGCTTATTTAAAGCATAACAAGTTATTCACTAGTATTATAATTGACAAAAAATATGCCAATATTGTTGTTAGATCAGCAATATTGGCTATTTTTTGTTTTGGATTTTAATTTTATAAAAATGTGAAACAGGATAAAAATAATACTTGAAAATTGAGTATAAAGTTAGTAGTATTATTAGTGTAATAGATAAATAATACAGTATATGTAGAAGGTGAGTTAATGGAATTTAAGGATAATATTCCTATTTATCTTCAAATTGAGCAATATTTATATCGTCAAATTGCTTTAGGTAAGATGAAGGCCGGTGAGAAGATTCCATCGGTTAGAAAGTTGGCATTGGAATTGACTGTTAATGTCAATACTGTTCAACGTGCTTTACAGGAAATGAACACACAAGGCATTCTTTATACCAAGCGTGGCGAGGGTAATTTTGTTACTGAAGATACGGAATTGCTTTCTAAAACAAAGCAATCTCTCATCAACAATGAGTTAGATGAATTTGTACAAAATATGGAAAAATTAGGTGTTAAAAAGGATAAATTAGTCTCAACACTAACAGAGTACTTGAAAGATAGTGAGAATCATAATGAGTGATTTATTAATTATTAAAGATTTAACTTACAAGAAAAATCAAAAAACAATTTTAAAAGATGTTGATCTAACTTTAACGTCAGGCAAAATCGTGGCCTTATTAGGTGAAAATGGGGCAGGTAAAACAACTTTAATGCGTATTATCGCTGGAGTGGCCAAGAATTATAAGGGACAGATTGATTTAGCTGGTGCAACTAAAGAAGCTGAAAGAAAGGCTAAATTATCTTTTACTGATGGCTTAACAGGTTTCAGTGATTCAACTAAGATTGCGCAAATTGTTCGCTTTTATGCTACAATCTTTCAAGATTTTGATGAAAATGAATTTGATGAATTACGCAAATTCATGAAGTTAGATCCTGAGATGAAACTTAGTCAATTGTCTCGTGGTATGCGTGAAAAGCTAATCATTGCTTTGACTTTTGCACGTAAGGCAGATTTATATCTGCTTGATGAACCGTTTGGCGGCATTGATGCAATGGCCCGCAAGAAGATCATCAATTCAATTATTTTGTGGAAAGACGAAAATTCTACTATTTTAGTCTCTGATCACTTTGTCAATGAGATTTCATCATTGCTTGATGAAGTAGTCATCGTTAAGGATAATACAGTTTTAGAGCATAAATCAGCAGACGATATCAGACAAAACCACAAGTCAATTGAAGAATACTACGAGAGCTTTTATGCAGATGAGGATGATGAATAATGACTAGTTTTAATACATTGTTCAACAGAATGTTTCAAGAAAAAAGCAAGTCAGTTTATTTAATTTACTTAATCCAGGCCTTTGCTAGTTTGTGCTTCACGATCATGATGATGGTCTCTGCTGGAGGTCATGCTCAAGAAATAGTAGTGGGAAGTGCACGGGAAACAATTAACCCGGTGGTAGAATTCTTATTCATGTTTGCAGTAATGATGCTAATGACATCATTTGTGGCGGATTTCGTTTATTGGATTGTTTCTTCCGTAAAAAACGAAAGAATTAACCGTAGTCAAACTTGGCGTTTAATTCCAATCAGTGATACCAAATTTTTATTAAGCAACTTTGGTACAGCTTTTCTTTCATACATTTGGCTTGGTATTTTAGAGTTTGTAACTGCTGTAGTAATGTCGCTACCTTTGCTTTTATCAAGTAAAGAAATTAAAGAAGCTCTTCAAAGAAGCAACTTTGATATTAGTGCTCAGACCTGGGACCAACTACTCGGCGGATTATTACTAGTAATCTTATTAGGCTATGCTTGGTACGCCATTGTTAGCTTGATTAATTTAAGCAGCAGAAGCATTATGGATTTTTTGCCTAATGGTTCAAGTAAAGCCTTGATGTTCTTTGTTAGATTAATCATAGTGATCATGATTGTCTGGCTTTTGGTCTATGCATCAAGTACATTATTTTCTGTGATTGGTCAATTTACGCCATTTGATTTTGGTTCTGGTGATACAGGAGTTTGGTCAGTCGTACTAGAATTTTTGGCCTTTGATGTAATTATTACTTTAATCGATATTTTCCTTTTGAATAAATTCGTTGAATCTAAACAGAACTAGGAGGCCGCTATGACAAGTACTAAAGCTTTATTTAAACAAATGTTTTTACAAAAGCGTCGGTATGCTAATCTGGTTTTGTTAATCCAAACCTTTGCCGTGGCATTTATGTTCTTAATGGGAGTCATTTTTAAAGGCAATGGCAATCCCATTAATAATGTTGCTAGCGGATTTGTTGGAAGTGACAATCTTTGGGACTTGATATTGGGTCTGGGTGTACTTACTACATTTTTTGCCGATGTTACCTTTTTAGGCCTAATGTGCTGGCAAAATGAAAAAATCAATTTAAGTCAGACTTGGCAATTGATTCCAGCATCTGGTAGTAAAATTTGGATCATTAATATTGTTTCTAGCATAGTTGAATGTGCTTATATCTTCGTTATTCAAATTGTAATAGGTTTAGTCGTAGTAACTATTGACAGTTTTAGCCATCATATCAATCCTTTCGTTGGTACAAGTTTTGGTACAAATATTTCTTTTATTGAGTCTGCCTGGTCTCTTATTGAAGAACTATTAACTCTGGTTGGATTGTGTTTAATTATCTTTGCTTTTGTTAGCTTAACCAATCTTTTGACTAGAACCATTGCTGACCAATTGCCAATGAAAAATACTACTGCAGTCAGATTAGTTGTAATGGCTATTTTGGTAATTGTTGGTGTGATTATTGCATTGCGAATCAATGATCAAGTGTTAACCATGTATACTAATCATTTATTTGCTAGAGCCCATAGAGCTATTGATGTTGATACTCTTGGAGTTTCTGCGCTTGAATACTGG
Organism: Lactobacillus sp. N54.MGS-719; assembly: GCF_000980505.1. NCBI lineage: Bacteria > Bacillati > Bacillota > Bacilli > Lactobacillales > Lactobacillaceae > Lactobacillus > Lactobacillus sp. N54.MGS-719. The sequence goes on along the minus strand of NZ_LARO01000003.1, from coordinate 51,918 downwards.
ATTGGCACAATTTTGCTAGGCATTATTAATTGCCTTCTTATTCAGAAATTCGTTGAGCCTAAAATAGTTAATCGTTAGAAGGGGATGAATGAGTTGACTAGTCTTGGTAATCTTTTCAAACAAATGTGGGTACAGAAAAGTAGATATATTTATTTGCTTTTCGTCATTAACTTGTTTACAATAGCGTTTCTTTCAATATTCGCTTGGGGAACCGGTAATTATGATTTAACTTTCTTTTATACGCCGACTCATAATTTAGGTAGTTTTTGGCGCTATAATATGGCTACTTTAACTATTTATTTTGATATTGCTTTTTGTGCAGTTACTTGCTGGCAAAACGAAAAGATCAATATGAGTCAAACTTGGCACTTAGCTGCTGTAGATGAAAGAAAGACTTATTTAGCTAATGTATTCAGTAGCTTAATTGCATGTGGTGTTTTCTTCTTATTGCAACAAGTTATAAATATTCTTCTGCTTATTCCTACTATGGGACCAAATTGTGTGGCAGAAGCATTTAGTCAATTTGGCTTATCTCCTCTTACACCAAATGTGCCAGGAATCAATGTATCTTTTGAATTCTATTGGCTATTTGTAGTATTAGTTATTTTGTTTATTTATTTCTTTGTAAGTTTTGCCAACTTTGTTTCAAGAATTGTTTCTAATGAACTCCCTGTAAAGAGCACCTTATGGATTAGACTTTTGATCATGGCGATTTTAGTAATTATTGCTGTTTATGTTTGGTTAATCGTCCTTTCTCACTTACAAAACTTGGTTGATACTAATAAAATACTTCAGTCATATGATCCAATCTGGTTAGATGATCTTCTTTTATTGATAGTAGACTTAGTATTTGGTCTATGCGATATCTTGTTTGTTAGAAAATGGATTGAACCTAAAATTGTAAATAGATAAGAGAGAGCAATCATTAATTGATTGCTTTTTTTCTTGTTATAATTGTTTCGAGGTGAAAATTATGAAGGAAGAATCGCTTTTTTCCTTAGCCAATGAAAATGAGAGTACACCGCTAGCAGAGATCATTGCTAAACATACAAAGGCTCACTTTATCACCTTTAGTGCCGTGACTTCATCGATTAAAGACATTCGCCAAATCATGGAAGAAGCGGAACAGAACCGTCAATTTGGTGAAAAGATGATTTTGTCTTTATCGATGAAATCCATCGCTTTAATAAGGCACAACAAGATGCCTTTTTGTCCTTTGTCGAACGTGGAAGCATTACCTTAATTGGGGCAACGACTGAAAATCCATCATTTGAGGTTAATTCAGCGTTGCTCAGCCGTGCAAAAGTATTCGTTCTTCATTCTTTATCAACTGATGATATTATTCATTTGCTGAAAAATACTATTAATGACCCAATAGGATTTCCTGGATTAGATGTCCAAATATCTGATAAAAATCTGCGTATGATTGCGGAATTTAGCAATGGGGATGCACGCAGCAGCCTGAATACGCTTGAAAATGCCGTTTTAAATGGTAAGAAGACAGGTAAAAGGGTAGTTGTAGACGAGAGCATTTTGCAACAGTTAATCAATACTAAGTCTCTACGCTATGATAAAAAAGGTAATGAACACTATAACTTAATCGCGGCCTTGCACAAATCAATGCGTAATAGTGATGTTGATGCCGCAGTTTACTGGGTGAATCGCATGTTAGACGGTGGAGAAGATCCTTTATATATTGCGCGTCGATTAGTCAGATTTGCTAGTGAAAATGTGGGTCTAGCCGATACAAATAGTTTGAACGTAGCGATTAATACTTTTCAAGCTTGTAAATTTATCTGGATTGCACACCGAAATCGAATTCAGTTTATGTTGCTCAACAAGAGGCGGAAAAGGCAATCAAGAGAACGGGCAATTTACCTGTACCGCTTCAAATTAGAAATGCACCAACTAAACTGATGAAGGACTTAAATTATGGCAAGGATTACCAATATGCTCAAGATGCACCAGATAAGTTGACTAATATGAAAACCATGTCGCCGGAATTAGAGGGCAGTCAATTCTATCATCCAAGTGAGCAGGGCAATGAGATTCGTTTTAAGAAGAGAATTGTGCAAATTAAAAAGTGGCACGAAAAAAATGGATAAGAAAAAAGCTTCATTTCATACACGAAAATGGAGCTTTTTCATACATCTATAACTAATTAAGCGTTGGCAGACATGTAGTCATAAATTTGGTTAACTTCTTCAGCAGTGAATGAACCTTCACCAGTTTTCATAGCATGAACTTTTTCAACTGAAAGGTGACTAGCAAAAGCTAAATCAGTGTCATTTACATGGTGCTTAACTTGAAAATCAATAATTGCGTCTGTTAATTCTTCTTGTTGTTCATTCATAATAATTTCTCCTTACACCTCAATTTTAACTAAACTGTCTGTAAAAATAAAATTTTTAGCTAATTAAAATGTTTTCCATTGGTTGAATGGCCAGTAACGGAAGACAACTCGACCAACAAGAGCACTTCGTTTAACAAAACCAAAGTACCGTGAGTCTTTAGATACATCTCTGTGATCACCCATGACGAAGTACGAATTCTTTGGCACTCGTTCTTTTAAAGTGAAGTTATTAGTATAAAGCTCGCCGAGCTTATGAGCCTTTCTTTCAAAGCTATTGTTTAAATAAGGCTCAGGTGTCCGCTTACCATTGATATAAAGCTTATCATTTTTTGAGGTAACCATGTCACCAGGCATACCAACTACACGCTTAATATAAAGTGCACCTTTTTGATCGGGAGCCTTCAAAATTACGATATCATTTCGCTTAGGAGTGAAATGGCGTACCGCAATTAAACGATCACCATTTTCAAAAGTAGGTTGCATCGACGGGCCAGAGACAGTTTCATTAGACAGGAAAAAGCTAAAAATAAAGTAGTAAATTCCCATCAAAATTGCAAACATAATAATGATGTCGAGAACAAATCGCCCAATGCTCTCGTCATCATTTCTCTTTTTGGTATTTTCTGCCATAAAAATTCTCCTTGTATTACCTACTATTTTTATTATAACTGATTTCTAGTGCTTTGAATGTTAAAATCATTAAGTAGGTGTAAAGATATGACAGAATATATAACGAAAATTAATCAACTTGATCAAGAACTAGATAATGAAATTGTTCATCGTCAGGTTAACGAAATAAGACAAATTGATAATTATGTAAAAAAGCAAAAGCCCTTGCCTCAAGCACCAAATATGCTGGGGTTATTGCCAGATCAATTTGAAGATATTCTAGCAGATATTGGTGAAGACAAAAGAAGCAGTTTAACGGCAATTAATAATCTATTCAATAATTGTCGTCAGTACCTGTCTTTAGAATATGGCATTTGGTCTATTGCCAATCTAGAAACTGCCGGTTTAATTAAAGATAAACTTGGTATTACAAAAGCTTTAGAAATTATGGCTGGAAATGCTTTTTGGTCTAAAGCACTTGAAGAAGTTGGCATAGAAGTGATTAGTACAGATTCTTTAGAATGGGCTAAGACCTCTAAAACTGGTTCAGAACCATTTCACCAAGTGCTAGATTTAGCAGCTAGCGACGCTATTAAGAAATATCGTGATGTAGATCTAGTTTTGTGTTCGTGGTCACCAAATTTTGGTCAAAGCGATTTAAAGACAGTTAAGGCTTGGCGGACGTATAATAAATCAAGTTACTTATTGTTTATAGGAGAGCGAGACGGGGCAACAAATTCGCCCCAGTTTTGGCGAAGCGACTGGTTTAAAAAGACGCCAGAGTTAGCAGAAATAAATCGTTCGTTTAAGAGTTATGATTTTATTGATGAACAGATATTTGAAATTAGATAAATAATGAATTTTAAAAAGATTTTATTGCTTTTCATCCCACTATTGGCATTTCTGGGTATGGGGACTATGCTCTCTAATATTGATTCAGGCCATGCGGATGAATTATTAGAAGCACACGGACTAACAAATAATACTCGCTACTTTAGAACTAATAGCAAAGAAAGTATTAGTTCATTTTTGCGTTACTTAGATAAAGATTATGCCAACCATCAATTGCAGCTGCATCTTGATAGCAATTATGAGAAAAAGCAGGTTTTAGTGTGGGCTAATCATACTGTTAAGAGTCTGCCGACAGAAGAAGGACGCTACTTTTCTCCAGATGATTTTAAGGGCAAGGTTTCTTTTGCAGTTTTAGGTCCAGCAACTGAAGTTAATTTGCTTAATGTGCAAAACAATAAATATGTTGTTTGGGGGCAAAATTACTATTCAGTAATTGGTGAATTTAAAGATTATCCTCAAGTAGAAATGGATAAATATTACCTAAGTACTGGGATTGATCAACCAACTGCCAAGGATCAATTAAGAAATTATCGGATAGTAATTGATGGTGCACCTAATGTGTTAGACAGAATTGCCAAACATTACCACGCACAGTTGCACGTGCCATCTTTTGTTAAAGAGCATCACCGTGATCGTTGGTCAGTTGTACCTTATATTTTGCTGTTGCTTGTTGCCGAGCTATTTGGTATTGGCGGCAATGTATTGCTAGCTATTTTAATTAAGCGACAAGCTAAATTAACGCGTCTGCACGGAGAGTTATTGCGCAACTGGGTAATCAACCAAAGCGTACGTTTATTCATGATAGAGGGTGCTTTAGGCATCTTTACGTATATCTTTTTGAGATATCATGCTTTTTATTCTACATATAGTTCTCTTATCATTACGTTGATAGTTAGTTGGCTGATATTCATTGCCGCATTCTGTGTGACAATTTATTGCTTAGCGAGAAAGGATAGAAAAATTGTTAAACCTGCCAAAAGATTTTAAAGACAAATATCGCGATTTACTGGGGGCAGAACAAGCAGAAAAAATGTTTACTGCTATGAATGAGAGCAGTAAAAAGGCCTTTAGAGTAAATACTTTAAAAAATAAAACGCAAATTTCATACAGTTTAGATAATCCAGTGCCCGAAATTAAGCATGCATACTACGGTGAAATTAGTGGTGAAGATCCTGAATGGGTAAGTGGTTATGTTTATTCTCAAGATCCTGCAGCCATGTTTCCTGCCGCAATTAGTACTGTTAAACCAGGTGAAAAGGTTTTGGATCTTTGTGCTGCTCCAGGAGGCAAAACCACAGCTTTAGGTGAGCAGTTAAAAAATAAGGGTCTGCTTGTTGCTAATGAGATCTCTATTTCTAGAGCCAAAATATTGCGTGAAAATGTAGAGCGCTGGGGCATTAGTAATGCCTTAGTCACAAATGAAACGCCAGAAAATTTGGCTGCAGCTTTTCCTGATTTCTTTGATGTAATCTTAGTTGATGCACCATGTAGTGGGGAAGGGATGTTTAGAAAGAACCCTGAAGCGATTGATTATTGGTCACAAGCTTATGTGTTAACTTGCGCTCAACGACAAAGAATGATTTTGGCTGAAGCGGTAAAGATGCTTAAACCAGGTGGTCGCTTAGTTTATTCAACTTGTACGTTTGCACCAGAAGAAGATGAAAAAATCGTAAATTGGCTCACCCAAGAATATGATTTTACTATTTTAGACAGTCAAATAAAGGATGAGCGCGTTAGTGCCGGTCGTCCAGAATGGGGCAATGATAATCCTGACTTAACCAGGACTTTGCGTTTTTGGCCACAAGATGGCGTTGGTGAAGGGCAATTTGCGGCGATTTTGCAAAAGCCAGGTGAAATAGAACAGGTTGCCAAGAAAAAGCGTAAAAATAAGAAAAATAAGCGTAATGCATTGTGTTTGACCAAGAATGAACAAGAACTAGTGGGCGAGGCAATCGATAAGTTCAACTTGCCTGAAGAACTAGCTGATTGGCGTAAAAAGGCGCTGGTAAGCAATGATCATGTTTTTGTACCTGCAATTGAATTCACTGGTAAAACTAAATTACATATTTTAAACAACGGTGTAGAACTGGGTGTTTTAAAGAAAAAGCGCTTTGAGCCAGGACATCAATTGGCTGAAGTGCTAGGTCAAGTAGAACAAAAGCGCGTGATTGATTTAGCTGATGACAAAGAATATCAAGATTATCTACACGGTGAGACTATCAAAGTAAAGAGCGATCTACGTGGTTTTGTTTTGGTAAGCTATAAAAAGATGATCTTTAGTTTTGGTAAAGTTGCGGGTAATCAAGTTTTGAAGAACTTTTATCCAAAGGGATTGAGAAAATGATTAAATTAATTGCAACAGACATGGATGGTACGTGGCTTAACGACGACAAAGATTATGATCGTGAAATTTTTAAACGAGAATTTAAAGAGATGCGCAAGCGAGATATTAAGTTTGTTGTTGCAAGTGGCAATCAGTATGCTAATTTGATGACACGTTTTCCTGATGTGATTGATCAGATTTATTTTGTGGCAGAAAACGGTGCCTTGGTAGCTCAAGGAAAGCAAATTTTGCACGTTGATGCTTTAAGTGATGAGTTATATCAAACTTTGCTCAAGATTACGGATGAGTATCATTATCCAGCAATTGTTATGGGGCTAGTTAGTGCATACGTTAAAAAGAGTAATGATCCAGCTTATGTTCAAGAAATGAAGAAGTATGTTGAACACTTGGAGGTAGTTGATTCATTTGATGAAATTGATGACCGAATTTTCAAGATTAGTTTGACAGTACCAGAAGATGAGATGCCAATTGTGCTAGAGCAATTAAAACAAAAATATCCTAAAATTGGTTTTGTTTCTGGTGCGGCTGACTCGATTGATATGCAGACGAAAGGCATGAATAAAGCCGTAGGGTTAGAATATTTGGGTCAAAAATTGGGTATTAAACCAAGTGAAATGGTTGCTTTTGGTGATAGTGGCAATGACGTAGGGATGCTTAAGTATGCAGGACGCAGCTATGCCACTGCCACAGCTTTAAAAGAAGCTAAAATGGCAGCTGATCAAATTATTGGTTTAAGCAATGAAAGTACAGTGCAAAAAGAAATTTTGCGTTTACTTAATCTAAATTAAAATATTTTTGATTATGTAAAATAAAACAGCAGATGTCGTAACATCTGCTGTTTTTAGTTTATATTAATTAATTATTTTTCATCGTCAAAAGGATATTTCATCCCCCATGAAGTTCTAACACTAGTCAAAATGTGAGCGATATCGTGTGACATTTGAAGTTGACCATCGTCATGGCCTTGATCAATATATCTTGTACTTCGTATTCTAAGGCCTTGTCGCTGTCACCAGCCGTAATCTTGTCATGCTTTTCTTCATGAGCACTGGCAGTGTAGGTAATATCTGCTTCAGTAGCACGTGGATAGTGATTAATTTCAACGTAGCCTTTGGTCCCTGAAATAACACCGCGCTTTGGTTGTTTAGCTCTCATGGACAAAGCCATAACTACCATTTGATCCTTAGTGTTCTTCATAATGATGCCTGATTGTTCATCTACGCCAGTTTCAAAGAATTTCACTGTAGTCAGAATGCTTTCAGGACTTTCATCTAAAAATGTTCTGGCAAAAGCAGTATTACTTCTCAAGAGTAGCTGCCTTTACTATGATTGAAGCTATCTTTCTTTTGCTGATCTCACAAGATGATGAACGAATAGAGCATATTAAAAAGCATGAGGAGATTATCTCTAATCAAAAGATTTAAAGTAACTGATCGATTTGATTTTTCAAAGGCAGATCATAATACTTTTTGATTTGAGGTAGGGATGCAAGACTGTTTTGACCATAAATAGCAATTAAGGCAGCCAGTTCGTTTTTCCAAGCAGAGATAAATTGCTCTAAGCCTGCAACACCATTTTGATTATATTCTTGTAAAAAGACATTGGAGATGCCGACGTATTGTCCACCTAGTACTAATCCTTTTAATACGTCTAAAGGATTACGTACGCCACCAGAGACAATGAAGTTGACGTCTTCTTTTTTCGCCATTAATGCGGAAACAACTGTAGAGAGACCAAGATCTTCTAAATATGATACATCCCTTGAATTACGAGCATTTTCAATTTGAGCAAAATTGGTGCCACCACTGCCAGCAATGTCGAAATATTCAATGCCGGCGTTTTTTAGAGTATGGATAGTTGCTTCATCTAAACCAAAACCAACTTCCTTAATAATAATCGGAAGATCGATTTGATCACGTAATGCCTTAATATGATCTAACCAGAAAAAGTTGCGATCACCTTCGGGCATAGCGATTTCTTGAACCGTATTAAGGTGAATTTGCAAAGCATCAGCGTTTAACTCATGAATGATTTTATTAGTAGCTTCTACAGGTGTTTCTGGATTAATATTAATTATTAAAACACCGTCAGGATCTTCATTTCTGGCTACATAAAAACTATCTAATTGATCTTCTTCTTTAGCAAGGATGCTAGCAGATCCTAATGCAAGAGCAATCTTTTCTTTTGCAGCTACATGGCCTAGGGCTTTGTTTACGACTTTAGATTCTTGAGAGCCGCCAGTCATTGCATTGATAAAAAAAGGCGCAGAGACGCGTTTTTTAAACATCTCTACACCTAGTATTTGAGTATCAACTTTGGTTTCAGGCAAAGCAGGGCGAAGTAAATGTAATTGATCAAAACTATTGTATTTTTGCTTATTAAAAAACATCTGAGCTAGTTTCAGATGTTCTTCTTTTCTTTCGGATCTAATTGACATATATATTCTCCGTTAACGAACTAAACTTATTTGGTGAACTCTAAAATTAAGGGGCAAAATGCCATTATGACGCCATTCGCTTTCAAGAGCGGCCACGTCAGTATTAGAATCGGTGATTACAATACCGCAATCGCCATTGCCTGCGCCAGAAGTCTTAGCAGCTCCACCAAAGTCTTCCGCAATTCTGATTAATTGAGTCAAACGTGGAATTTCAATGGCAATTTGGTTGATTTTAGCAAAGTGTTGCAATAATTTACGGTTAGCGCGAATTTGCTTTTTAATTAATGAAATATCGTTTGCTTCAAAACCAGCGATCATCTTTAAAACGCAGGCTCTAGAAGATGCTAAGAAGTTCTTGTATTCCATGTTCAAAGCAGCTTTGTTAGCGTTAGTTTCATCAACTAAGCGAGAAGTAGAAGCAGGCTTTTGACTCCAACCGATCATCAACTTCATATCCTTAGGTGGGTTGAGCAGTTGGATCTTTAAGCCAGGCCAAGCTTCATTAACTACTTCAGACAATGTCTTTTTATCAAGTTCATGTTTTAGCCAAGTTTTATCAAAGGTTTGGTAAGCAAGCCAACCACCATAGACACTAGCAGCGATATCTCCTGCGGAGCCATTGCCCTGAACGGAATAGTGAGAGATGGCTGAAAGCTTGTAAACAAGCTCATTACTCGTTTTTACGCCATAAAAATGCAAAATAGCCTTAACAGTGGCTACAGTAACAGCAGCGCTTGAGCCCAAACCATATTTCTTACCGTCGGCAGAATCCAAGTCTGAATTAACATGCAGATCGTATACTTTCATCTTGATATTTTGTTCAATACAATATTGTTCTGTAAAGGAAATTGCAGACAAAATATACTCAAATGGGTTATCACGATTATCAATTACCATCTTAGAACCACGACGAACCCAGTGGATAGAATCCTGTGAATACTGCTTAGAGTGAATCAATCCAGTAGAAGTTTTGCTTTTGGTGATTGAAACGCGTACGAATTGATTAACCGCTACTAAAACAGCAGGACAGTCCTGCTCTAAAACTGCATATTCTCCGGCAATATATAACTTTCCAGGTGCTTTTTCTGTTATCAAAAGAATTAAATCCTCGAATCTATCTAACTTTCTATGTACAAATTAATCCAAATAAGTAACTCCAGGGCCAAAACTTGCACTCACTATCTTAACATTATTGAATTCTGACTCAAAGTTTTCAATAATTTCTTTTATATTTCTTAATTGACAGAGCACTTTAATATTTGGACCAGCATCAATAGTATAGTAGCATTCAATACCTTTGTGGCGTAAATTTTCTATTAATTTTATAGCTTGGATGGTATCGGGTTCAAAATAAGTAAACTCTGGTTGAGCGGTTAAGTTAATTGCGTGCATCTCATTAGCGTTGAGTTCAGCTAGTTCGCCTAGGACAGTGAAATCTTCATCTTTAATAGCGCTAATCATCTTGTTTAGTTCAAGTTCATTACGTGCAAGCCATGGCTTAAAGAATGGGGAAGATTGAGCATCTTTCATGCCACGAGTTGATGAGATTTTCTTTTGTTTAGTGTTCAATTCAATCGCAAGTAGATGTAGATCTATTTTAGGGTGTTCATCTAAAGCATAAGCGTAAGAAGTCTCATCGGAATCGCCTTTTTGCCAAATGGAAAAACCACCGAAAACAGAACGACTTGCGGAACCTGAGCCAATTCTAGCCAAACGTGATAATAAGGTTTTATCCGCGTCAATATGATAATAGGCGCAAAAAGCTGCCGCCAGGGCCGCAAAAGCGGAACTAGAAGAAGCAAGACCTGCAGCTGTTGGAACGTGATTGGTAGATTTGATTACAAGATTTTCTTTATCTAAGTTAAATCTTTGTTGCAACTTCTCAATATAGTTAAAAACGCGTTGGCTGTTAGCAAGAGATTGCTTTTTATCATTTAAATAGAATTCATTTGTGTCTGTTCCTTTTTCAATGGAAGTATCGGTATAAAAAGCGTCAAGCGTCATTGATAGACTCGACATCAATGGAATTCTTAAAATGGCGTCTTTTTTGCCCCAGTACTTGATTAAGGCGATATTGGTATGTGCTCGTGCAGTTTTTGTCATTAAATTTCCTCGATCCAGCTGTTACTAATGATATCTTGACACTTAGCTGCTATTTCATTAGCGATTTCTTGATTTTTACATAATGTGATAGTGATCCCGCCTAGGCCACCACCAGAGAGTTTAAAGCCTAAAGCACCGTTAGCTAAAGCCAATTTTTGTAATTGATCAATCTTAGCAGTAGAAATATTGAAAGAATACAAAATTTCTTGTGCTTCATTAAAGATTTTTCCTACTGTTAGACTATCTTGTTTAAGCCAAGCTTGTTTGGTTAAATCAGCTAATTCACCTAAACGCTTCATATTGTTCTTGGCTGCTTCGGATTTATCTAGTAATGATCTTACTTGGGTAACAGCCTCTTTAGTATTGCCTAATTGCCCAGTATCCATGATTAAAAGGGTAGCACCCAGTTTTGCTTTAAGCATCTTAGGACCCATTTCCTTATTGAAAAATACTAGATAGTCTGAATTGACAGTAGCAGCATCAAGACCAGAGGCTTTGCCGTGATTAATCATTTCGGCATGGTTAGTAACCGCCATGATTTCTTTTTCGGTTAAGTTTAAATTGAAAAATTGATTTAATGCTTTAGTTGTGCCAAGCGCCACGGTAGCACTGGAACCAAAACCACGTTCCATCGGAATTTCACCTGTATAAGTGATTTTTAAAGGCTGGGTATTCTTGGCTTTTTCACGCATGGCTTTAACCACATATTTAAGTCCATTGTATTTATCTGGTGCATCGAAGAAAGGACCATGATAGCGTGCGGTATCCATCCACATTTGATCAGAATCTTCAACTGTGGTTTTAATATGCAAAGCCTTAATGGGCATTGCTAAAGCATCATAGCCATAAACCACAGAGTGTTCACCAATAATAATCACTTTTCCGTGAGCTAAAAAACTATACTTCATTATTTAATCATCCTTAAAAATAGATTTAATAAAAGATAGAACCTTGTTGTGCTAGAATATTAAACAAGGAGTACGAACAAATGATCAAAATTCTAACAGGAAGACAAACCGACCCATTACAAGAAAAAATTCTGGAAGAAGCAGTGCGGAATTATCAGCAGCATCCAGAACATAAAACTTTTATCATTGTTCCTAATCATATTAAGTTTACCACAGAAGTTAGGGCAATTAATAAACTTGCAATCAGTAAAAATCAAAGTGAGACGGCAGTTAAGAATTTGCACGTCCTTTCTTTTTCTCGTCTTGCTTGGTTCTTCTTAAAAGATGCGGAACAAGGCTTGCCTACACAGCTAGATGATGCGGCAAGTGCAATGCTGCTTACGCATATCGTAGAACAAGAAAAAGATAAGCTAACCATCTTTGAAAATTCAAATACTGGTTTAATTAATCAGTTGTACAGTACTATTTTACAAATTTATGATGGCAACGTAAATTTAGAAGATATCGATGAAGATAGTTTAGATCAAGAAACTAAGAGTAAGGTTCACGATTTACGGATTATTTACGATGCTTTTATTAAAGAAATTGCAGGTAAATTTTCTACCAAAAATGAAGTTCAAGTTCAGTTGAATGAAATTTTGGCTAAGAATAAAAACCTAGGTAATACTAGTTTTTATTTCTGTGATTTTTCGCATTTTTCATTGCAAGAAACTTTAACTATTAAATTGCTGATGCGCAAGGCTAAAAATGTGGTTTTGGCTTTCAAAACAAGGTTAGGTGACATTAATCCGCAGGCCGAAGAGGGCGACTACGACTATGTAATCCAGCAGACGATCAGTCGTTTTACTTCATTTTTGCAAGAAAGAAAAATGGAGTATACGGTCAACAGCTTCCCTCTTTCACCAAAACCAACAAAACGCGAAATACTTAATAGTTTATGGACTGAAGCAATTTCAAAAACTGACGATTTAAATCAAGTACAGTTGGTAAAAGCAGATTCACGTTATGCCGAAGCATATTTTGTTGCACGTACGATTTATCAGCAGGTTGCTTTAAGCAATTACCGTTATCATGATTTTTTGATCTTGGCACCAGATTTAAAGGAATACGAGACTTACTTAACGCCAATTTTAAGGCAGAATAAAATTCCTTTCTTCAATGACTTGCAGCAAGAGATGAAGTATCACCCTTTAGTTGTTTTAATTGAAAACCTGTTTAATCTGCATGATTTAAAAGGCAATCCTTTTACTACTTCGAGTATGCTAGCAATTTTAAAAACGCATTTGCTTATTCCGTCTTGGTATAAAGAAGAAGCCGAATATATTCATGATGTCGATGAATTAGAAAATTTTGTCTTGGCTCACGGTATTAATCACGGTTTGTGGCGTAAAAAGTTTTCTGACTTTGTGAATGCGGAAGTCATTCGTCTGGATAAGATGGATGAAGAAGTTGCTAAGATTGATCGCTTGCGTAGTTATCTGGTTGATAAAGTAACTAATTTATTTGAAAAATTAGCACAAGAGAAAGATAGTCAAAAGGCATTAACGATCTTTTTTGACTTTTTAACCGAAAATGGAATTGCCGCTAGACTAGAAAAATGGCGTGATGACGCTAATGATGCTGGAGACTTGCAACAAGCACAACAGCCAGAGCAATTGTGGGATTTGTTGATTCAATTGCTTAGTGACTATTTAATGATTAATCCTGAAGAATTTAATATGGATGAATTTTTCAATATGTTGATTAATGCCTTTAAGGAGGCTAACTTCTCGCAAATTCCATCCACGCTTGATGCAGTTAACTTATCTGAAATCGGAATGGTTCAGACTAGTGGCTATAAGCAGGTCTTCATTATTGGTGCAACTAGCGGTAATTTGCCAGCTATTCAAAAGATGCCAGGCTTTTTAACCACTGAAAACTTAGCTCAATTGCAGGATAGTTTTAGTTCAGATTCATATTTGGAAGATAATCAACAATTAAATAATTTGGATCAAAACTACCAATTTGGTTTATCACTGGCCTTAGCTCAAGACCGTGTGTATGTGTCATATCCTGTCTTAAATGCATCAAATGAGACGCTAAATTCTTCTATCTATTATCAACGCTTAAGCGACTATGGTGCTCGTGAATTTGAGCAGCATGATTTGCCAGAAAAAATGCAGGATCTCTTGTCATTTATTACAAATGCAGATGCCAGTTTAGGTTATTTGGCTTATATGAACTCATTAGCTAAGTCGTCAGCGATTACTAAATTGCTTCAGCTGACTCAAAAAGTATTGCCACAGAAGACGGATTCTGTTTTAGATGCTAGTCAATTTGATAATCAACCAGAGGATATTGGTGAAGAACTAGCTACTAAGTTATATGGTGAAAATCTAAACTCATCAGTTTCTCAACTAGAAACTTTTTATAAAAATTCCTATGAATATTTCTTAACTTATGGTTTAAGATTACGACGCCGGTTTGAAAATGAATTTGATGTAATTCAAGCGGGCAATTACTTCCATGAAACCTTTGACCGTTTAGTAAAGCAACTTAATAAGCGTCACCTTGATTTGGCTGATCTCAATGGTACTGAGCTAGAAAGTATGCTTAATTCTGTGAGAGAAGTCATGAAGGATGAAGGAAAATATGCCCAGTTAATGAATGATCCGTTTAATCAGTATTTGTTCAAATGTCTGGATCATACAACCTCGAAAGTAGCTCACAATTGGCGTAAGTCACTAACTAAAACGCCACTTAGAGCTAAGTACTCTGAATTAAGTTTTGGGGTAGGAGAACGTCTTAAAGGTCTTAGTTTTGCAGTCCCTGATTTATCAGGCAATCACCATGTTGATTTACGCGGAAAAATGGACCGGGTAGATTTGGCTAACTTTGCCGACAAGGATCAAGTATTAGCACAGGTTATTGACTACAAGTCATCAGCTAAAAAGTTTGATTTAGGTATGTTTTACAATGGCATCGCCTTACAGATGGTTTCATATCTAGATGTTTTAGCTAATAATAATCAATTCTTTGCCGGAAGCGATCAATTGTCGTTATTAGGTGCATTTTATCAAACAGTTACTAGACAGTTAGAGAGACTGAACAGCGATAAGCTGATCGATAGTTCTATGAATCTTCGTCAAGCTGCAACTGATAGCAAGCCTAAATTGATGTACAACGGCATCATCAGTAACGACCCGGATATTTTAACGGAAGCTGAACCGTTACTAGAAGGAAGCACTAAGCAGGTTTCAGAGCTTTATACTGGTGTTAAAACTAAAGCTAAAGGTGGATTTAGTTTGCCTGCCAATCGTAGTTTCAGTGAAGAAGAAATTGAATTGTTGCTAGAGTATGATGAATATTTGATCAAGGAAGCATCAAGTCAGATTCTGTCCGGTAAGATTAGTTTGAATCCGTATAAATATGGTAAGTCACAAAATGCTCTAACTTATTCAGACTTCAAGGATATCTTCTTCTTTGATGCGATGCTTAGACAAAATCAATACCATGAAATCAGTAATATGAAGAAAAAAGATCTGTTAGCTAAAATCAAAGAAAGATTAGGAAGAGAGGACTAATTTTGCCACAATTTACTAAAGAGCAAGAAAAAGCGATCAATGATCGTGGACACGATATTTTAGTTTCAGCTTCGGCTGGTAGTGGTAAAACTACAGTCTTGGTTGAACGGGTTTTGAGAGAAATTTTGGCAGGAACGCAAGTAAGTGAACTGTTGGTTGTGACATTTACTAAAGCAGCTGCAGAAGAAATGAAAACGAGAATAAAAAATGCCTTGACGCAAGAAATGGCTAAGCCAGGCGTCAATCGGAGATACTTGCGAGAACAACTGAATCAAGTGGATACTGCCAATATCTCAACTATTGATGCTTTTTGTCTTGAAGTAATTCATCGTTTCTATTATTCAGTAGATTTAGATCCTAGTTTTCAGATTCTAACCGACGAAACGCAGGCAGCTTTATTAAAGGAACGTGCTTTGCGAGAAGTTGAAGGTGAATTTTTAACTAATAAGGATTCTGACTTTAGACGTTTTTATGATAATTTTGCTGGTGACCGGGATGCTGACAGTCCGCGAGATTTGTTATTAGATTTGTATAACTATGCGATGGCTAAGCCAGAATATCATGCCTGGTTAATGCAATTGCCAGAGGTGTATGAAACTGGAGCTGAGATTACTCAGTCTAATTTATGGCAAAACCAAATTAAGCCATACTTATTAGATAGTTTTAAGGGCCTAGAAAATAAAATCAATGGGCGCTTAGAAGAGACTATCTTTGAAACCAAGGAACTAAAAAAAGTCAGAGAAGACTTCAGTTTGTTTGATCAAAACTTACAGAACTTCTTGGCGGCCTTGGATGAGGATAAACCATATGATGAGCAAAGAGATTTACTGCGTTTGTGTACTTTTAATGGTAGATACCGCAAGTCGAGTAAATGGGATGAAGATCTGCTAGAGTTCTACGGTGATTTGCAAAAGTTAAAAGATGAAGCCAAAAGTCAGGTCTTTGATACCTTTACGGCATTTTTTGCCACCGATGAAAAAGAACAAGTAAAGGTAATGCAAGATGGTCAAAAGATCGTAGCTGCGATTGCGCAAGCTGAAATCGCCCTAATTGAGCGTTTTAACAAGTTAAAGCGCGATGAGAACCTGATTGATTATAGTGATATGGAGCAATTAGCCTATCGCATTCTCAGTCAGGATACGTCTAGCTCACAGATGGCTAGAGATTTTTATCAAAGTAAGTTTAAAGAAATTCTGGTTGACGAGTATCAGGATATTAATGCTCTGCAGGAAAATATTATTCAACAGGTTAGACAACCAGGGAAGAATACCTTGTTCATGGTAGGGGATGTGAAGCAGTCGATTTATGGCTTTAGACAAGCTGAACCTAGTTTGTTCTTAAGAAAGTATCATGATTTTGCTCAAGAACAAAACGAACATGAAGAACGTATTTTGCTTTCGGATAATTTTAGATCAACCGAGCCTGTAACTCGTACCGTCAATCATCTGTTTAATAGCATTTTGAGTTCTAATTTTGGTGGAATTGATTATCAAAAAGAAGGGCAATTGGTTTTTGGTGCCAAATATTATCCAAGCAATTTGCCTAAGGCTAGTGAGGTAATCATTCATAAAAAAGAAAGAGGTGGAGACGAAAACAGCGATAAGGTCGATTTTTCAGAAATCCAAATGGTTTTAGCACGAATTAAGCAGCTAAAAGAAGAGCACATGCAGGTATTCGATAGTAAAAGCGGACAAATGCGTGAGATGAAGTACAGTGATATTGCTATTTTGACTAGAAGTCATAGTGATAATCTGGAGATCATGCAGGAATTTGCCAAACAAGATATCCCCTTGTTTGTGACTGATGCCGAGAATTATTTTCAAACTTTCGAATTAACTGTCATTATGAATTATCTGAAAATTATCGATAATCCTGATCAGGACATTCCTCTGGTTACGGTTTTGCGTTCACCACTCTTTAATTTCGGTGAAAAAGACTTGGCTAAGATTAGAATTAAGAGTAAAAACAGCAGTTTTTATAGTGCCCTTACTTCATATGTTGGTGTGGGAGATCAGCTCAGCGATAAATGCAAAGACTTTTTGAATCAATTGGCATCGCTGCGTGAGTTTGCGACTACGCACAGAATTTCTGAATTAATTTGGAGTATTTATACACGAACCAATCTGTTAGAAATCATGACTGCTTTGCCTAATGGTGAGCAGCGTCGGGTCAATTTGGAAGCACTTTATGAGAGAGCTACTTCTTATGAAAGTGCTGGCTTTAAAGGATTATATCAATTCATCAACTTTATTAATCGCATGCGTCAAAGTCAAAAGGATTTAGCTCAACCGCTTTTAACTAAAGAGGCGGGAAATGCAGTAAGATTGATGACTATCCACGGTTCTAAGGGGCTGGAATTTCCAATTGTCTTTTATTTAGGGATGCATCATCAGTATCAGTTGCGCGATTTAAAGGGTGACTATGTCATTAATGCTGATGGTTTAGGTGTTACCTTAAGAGAGGAGCATTATCGAATTGACTCCTTAGTTAAGGCAATGGGTAATATTACTAAGAAAAGACAATTGCTTGAAGAAGAAGCTCGTATTCTCTATGTAGCTTTAACGCGGGCTAAGCAAAAGTTAATTATGGTTGGTGATATTCCTAGTTTTGATAAAAAGGTCAAAGACTGGTCTAACGAGTTGGATCATGAAGGTCAGTTATCATTGGCAGATAAATTAGCTGCAACAACACCATTAAGCTTTATGGGCCCCGCATTAGCTTTTGATCGTCGTGTAGCAATGAGAATTAGTGATATTACGAATTCGCTTGATCAGAGTCAGCCAATTCTCTTCGTAGATTTTTCAGATGATGATGCAATTGCAAATAATGCTGTCAATGAAGAAAAGGAAACTCGTAAAGATAGCGAGCCAGAAATTAAAAAACTGACAGAAACTGCTACTAAGCTTTATCAATTTGATTATCCTTTTAAAGATGCGATTGCAACTACTGCTTACCAGGCTGTTTCTGAAATTAAAAAGGCCTTCAATGACCCAGATGAAGCAGAGCTGGAGAATTCGCATTTGCTGGCCTCAACTAACCGGTATTTGCAGCCGATCGATACGAAACCAAGTTTCCTCTATCAAACTAAGTTTACCGGGGCGGAGATCGGTACTGCTACACACTTGATTTTGCAATACTATGATTATACTGGTGACGGAAGTGATGAACAGCTTGAGCAAGAGATTCAGCATTTAATTGAACAGAAAAAATTGAATGCGGACATTGTTTCGAGTCTTAAAAAAGATCAAATTGAATGGTTTGTCCATAGTGATTTTGCTAAAGATTTTTGGCAAAGACCAGAAGATTTAAAAAGAGAAGTTGATTTCTCTAGTTTGCTGTCTGCCAGAACCTTGTTTGATGATTTTAGTGATCCAAATGCAAAAATTTTGGTTCATGGTACGATTGATGGCTATTTTATTATAAATAATGGTATTATTTTGTTTGACTACAAAACTGATCATGTAGACAAATCGCATTTAGATGAAGCAATAGAATTAATTAAAGAAAAATATACCGGACAGCTTCGTTTATATGAACGAGCATTAAATGAATTTAGTACTAAGAAAGTAATTGGAAAGTATTTAATTTTGCTTGATGCTAAACAAGCAGTAGAAGTTAAGTAAACAAGAAGGGAGGAGCAGGATGGCAAAAATATTCGCAAAAGATATCTTTGCTGTAGTGGATCTAGAAACTACAGGAACTCAACGAGAAAATGGCCATCACATTATTCAGTTTGGGTGTGCAATTATTAAAAATCTTAAAGTTGTTAAAACCTATTCTTTTATGATTAATCCCCATCGTGAAATACCTCAATCTGTTGTTAATTTAACTGGTATTAGTAATGGAGATGTACAAAAGCAAAAAGACTTTGATTTTTATGCACCTAAAATAGTCAAAATTTTGCAGAATACAGTATTTGTAGCGCATAATGTTGATTTTGACTTGCCATTTTTAAATTATGAATTAACGCAACACGGGTATGATGCGTTAACCAACAAAGCAATTGATACAGTTGAATTAGCTAAAATTGCTTTTCCAACTTTGCCATCATATAAGTTAAGCGATTTAACAGCACAATTAGAAATTAAGCATTTGAATCCACATAAGGCCGATTCAGATGCTTATGGTACAGCTATATTGCTAATTAAAATCATTAAGCAGCTTGAGACTTTGCCACAAGCAACGCTTAATACATTAAGTTCTTTAGCGCATGGCTTGATTCGTGATACGTCATGGGTGATTACCACAATCGCTGATAGTTTAAGACAAGAAAAAAGGCCGCTGCCGGCAGAGTATATGCAGATACGCAATATCATTTTGCAAAAGCAGAATGAACGTTTTGACAGTCATGGTGAAAATGGTACATTTCCGCAAAATGATAATGATAAGCGTAAGCTGTTTAAAGGAAAATTACATTTTCGTAGAGCACAAGTTGATTTAATCAATCATTTGCATCAGTTCATTAATAATCCTGAGAAAAACGCAATGTTGGTAGAAGCGCCTAACGGTACAGGGAAGACTTTTTCTTATATATTTGCTTATGCTTATCAGTTATATTCAGGAAGAAAATTGGTAATTGCGACACCAACTAAGGTTTTGCAAGAACAAGTAATGGAAAGAGAAATTCCACAGCTACTGAAGGTGACAAAGCTTGATTTGAAGGCTGAGGTTGTTAAATCAAGTAGTCGTTATCTAGACCTAGATGGTTTTGTGCAAACGATTTTTCAGGGGACGCCTAATAAGTCAACTTTGATTTTGCAGATGCAAATTTTGGTTTGGCTAACCAAAACTAAGACTGGCGATTTGGATGAGCTGAATTTAACCAATTACAATGCACCGCTATTTGCTCAGATCCAACATCCGGGGGATGCTCGTGTGGGTAGTCGATTTGCGGAAGTTGATTTTTGGAATTTGGCTCGTCGTAAGCAAGAAGAAGCCGATATTTTAGTTACCAATCATGCTTATCTGGCTAACCACTATATGGATACTATTTGGGGTCAAAATCCTTATTTGGTAATTGATGAGGCTCACCGTTTTGCGGATAATGTAATTAGTTCTCGCAATGATTCCATGCGTTTTGAATCACTTTGGGGTGTCCTGAGTCATTTACGCAATTTGCTATATTATTCAAATGACAGCGTAGAAAGCCAATTTAACGATAATGTGCAGATCAATTTCTTATTGACTAAGCTAGATCCTATGATCTTGGAGTTAATCAATTTGATTAATGAGTTGCAAAAACAACTCTATGCACAGCATGATAATGCCATCAATAAGGTTAACTTGCCTAACGGGACTCTTGAACTTAGTTTTCAGGGTAAGGGCTTATTCAATCAAGATAGTCGTTTTAAACAAATATTGCCTAAGTTTCAACAAAAACTAGAAGAGGTTAGAGAATTAACCAATCAGACTTTGTTTGAACTTTATCATGAGCAAGAAAGAATGCTGGCAAATGTTGAAGCTTTAGTTGGCGATATTACTGAGCAAATCGATCGGTTAGACTATTATTCTGAAAAAGGCTATCAATTGGCCGACTTGTTATCCGATCAAAAGAATTTAGCTCAAGATGGCTTTATTTTGATGATCACTAATCCAGAGGATCCGCTCAGTACTAACTTAGATTGGTTAATGCTTGATGCAAGCGATGTTCTTAATCAAATTTATAGTCGTTTTGATCATATTGCATTTGTCAGTGCTACATTAACTAGTGATCATAATTTTGATTATGCAATTAGTCAGTTGGCTTTGGGCAAGATGAATTTAGTTAAGTATATTGGCAAGAGTACCTTTAATATGAAGAAACATTTGGAAGCTTTTGCTGTAATTAATATGCCTAATCCAGATAGTGAAGACTATCAAAAAGACATTGCTCAAATTATGGTTAACGATTTAGCAGATAAAAATCACGTGTTGGTTTTAATGACTAATCTTGATAAGATTCATGATGTCTTTACTGAAACTTTAAATGCACCTGAGCTGAAAGACTTTGAGATTTTGGCCCAAGGTATGTCAGGTTCCAACAATCGAATTGCTAAAAGATTTGTAATTGCTAAAAAAGCAATTATTATAGGAGCTGATAGTTTTTGGGAAGGAATTGATTTCCACGATTGTGGTATTGATACCGTATTTGCGGCTCGCCTTCCATTTGAGTCTCCAGATCAGCCTGAGGTGCGCTTGAGACAGAAAAAACTAGAGGACCAGGGAGCTAACGTATTTGAAAAAGATAGTCTTCCTCGCGCGATTATTCGCTTTAGACAAGGAATGGGACGCTTGATCCGTGGCGAACATGATCATGGACAATTCGTTATCTTGGATCCAAGGATCTGGACCAAAAATTATGGGGATGCATTTTTGCAGTCGATTCCTGTAAAAGTTGAAAAAGTAACATTGAAAGAACTAAAAAAGAAGTTAAAAAATAAATAGTTATGATACAAGATGATACAAGGCAAACAATTAAATTTGTAGCATGGGTAATTGGTTTAATCATTATTGCTTTCTTTGTAAGTATTGCAATTTTTTACGCTGCAGGCTCAAAGAGCAGGGGCAATGATCAAAGAATAGCTGAATTGGCTAGAAGCAAAACGCCAATTACCAATATCTCTAAGTATTATCATTTAGACCGTGGCACAAGCAGCTACGCAATTAATGGTACAAATAAAAAAGGCAAAGGATATTATTTTATTTATTTGCCTAATTCAAAAAAGGCATACTTATATCCTGCTAAAAGGGGTGTAAGTGAAGCTAATATTAAAAATGAGTTTAAATCTTCTCATTCAAATGCTACAATTAATCATATTAATCTGGGTTGGTACAAAGGTGAAGCTGTTTGGGAAGTTGCCTATAAAAAGCCAAATGGTAATCTAGGTTATACTTTATATGAATTTAAAGATGGAAATGATATCTCAGAAGTCGATAATTTGTAGAAACTTTGGTATCATGTACATTGTATAAATGATAAAAAGGTGGATAGGAATTTTATGACAGAATTGATTTCAATTAAAGATTCTTCCAAGCATGTTGACCAAGAAGTAAAGATGCATGTTTGGCTTACAGATAAACGATCAAGCGGAAAGATTATCTTTTTGCAATTACGTGATGGTACTGCATTTTTCCAAGGGGTAGTTCGCAAGAACGATGTATCAGAAGAAGTTTTTGAAACTGCTAAAACTCTTAGACAAGAAGCCAGCTTCTACATTACTGGTACTATTCACGAAGATGCACGTTCTCACTTTGGTTACGAAATTCAAATTACTGATTTGAAGGTAGTTTCAAACAACGAAGGTTACCCAATCGGTAACAAGGAACACGGTGTTGATTTCTTACTTGATCACCGTCACTTATGGTTAAGATCAAAGAAGCCATTTGCAATTATGCAAATTAGAAACACTATGTTTAAGGCTACTGTAGACTTCTTTGAAAAGGAAGGCTTCATTAAGTTTGATGCCCCAATTTTCATGCACTCAGCTCCAGAAGGTACTACTCAATTATTCCACGTTGACTACTTTGACTATGATGCATACTTATCACAATCTGGTCAATTATACGGTGAAGCTGGTGCCATGGCTTACGGCAAGATCTTTACTTTCGGTCCAACATTCAGAGCCGAAGAATCAAAGGGTCGTCGTCACATGACCGAATTCTGGATGATGGAACCAGAAATGGCATGGATGCACCAAGATGAATCTCTCGATATTCAAGAAAGATACTTGGCTTACATGGTTAAGCAAGTTTTGGACAAGAACGAATACGAACTTAAGATTTTAGGTAGAGATCCAGAAAAGCTTCGTCCAACTACTGAAGGCAACTTTACCCGTCTTCCATACGATGACGCTGTAAAGATGCTTCAAGATGCTGGTCGAGACTTCAAGTGGGGTGACGACTTCGGAGCACCTGATGAAGGATACATCTCTGAACAATACGATCGTCCTGTCTTTATTGTCAACTATCCAACTTCTATCAAGCCATTTTACATGAAGAAGAATCCAGACAATCCTAAGGAATACTTATGTGCTGATGTTATCGCACCAGAAGGTTATGGTGAAATCTTTGGTGGTTCAGAACGTGAAGGTAACTACGAAGTTTTGAAGCAACAAATTTTGGCTGCAGGTCTTAACCTTGAAGATTACCAATGGTACCTTGACTTGCGTAAATTCGGTGGTGTGCCTCACTCTGGTTTCGGTATGGGATTTGAACGTACTATTGCTTGGGTTTGTCACCTTGACCACATCCGTGAAGCAATTCCATTCCCAAGATTGATCAACAGAATGCAACCTTAATTCGCATTTGAAAATTAAATATTTAAACAAAAGTTGGACTAGTTGTTAGTTCAACTTTTATTTTTGAAAGGAAAATCAATTTTGCAATTTAATGACTATCGTGCATTAGGATTTACGACTTTACAGAATGGCTTAATAGCTTATTATCCTCGTTTAAATATTAGTGACGCAGAATTATTATTAATTATTCAACTTGAGGCCTTTAATCAACGAGGCGAATCATTTCCATCAAATGAGAAAATTGCTGCCAATACCAACCTGTCAGTCACAGATGTAGGCAATTTGATTCAACGTTTGATTGATCGAAATTATTTAACGATAGAACAAACGACTGATGATCAGGATAAAATTGGCAATAAGTACAGCCTAAACAAGTTATATGATGCTCTTGATCAATATATTGATCAGAATATTTTAATTAAAGATGATAAGAAAGATAAGACAGTAGCCGTTACCAATAATTTAGGTAATAATCCCTTAAATTATCTATCTCGAAAAGCTGAAGTAGAATTTGGTCGCTATTTAAGTCCCATTGAGCGTGAAGAAATAGCTCAGTGGCTCAGTGTTGACCATTATGATCCAGAAATTATAGAATTAGCATTGCGAGAAGCAGTATTATCGCAGGCGTATTCTTTAAAATATATTGATCGTGTTTTACTTAATTGGCAGAGACATAATCTGAAAACGCCAGAAGAAGTTGAAAGATTTTTAAAGAGGAATAGATAATATGGCAGAAAAATTATTAAGTGATGACGAGGCCCGCGAGGTTTTAAAAAAGATCTTATCTCTTTATCCAGATGCTAAGGGAGAATTACATTGGGACAGTAAATTCCATTTATTATGTGCAGTTTTAATGAGTGCTCAAACAACAGATAAGATGGTTAACCGAGTAATGCCCCAATTTAGTAAGGACTTTCCAACTCCTGAGAGTTTAGCAGATGCACCAATTGAAGAAATAGAGAATGAAATCAAAACAATTGGTCTGTATAGATCGAAAGCTAAACACTTAAAAGCTACAGCTCAAATTTTGGTAGATAAATATAATAGTCAAGTTCCTAAAGATAAACAGATTTTAATGACATTACCTGGAGTAGGAGAGAAAACTGCCAATGTAGTTTTAGCCGAAGGCTATGGTGTTCCTGCAATCGCAGTTGATACTCACGTTTCAAGAATATCAAAGAAGTTTCATATTGTAGATGAAAAGGCCACTCCACATGAGGTAGAAAAACGACTAGAAGCGATTTTGCCAAAAGATGAATGGATTAAGACTCATCACGCAATGATTCTATTTGGGCGCTATACAATGCCTTCAAAAGCAAAAGGCGATCCGTATTCATATTTGAATTCTCAAAAATAATAATTTTGGAAGCAATTAAAATTAATTGCTTCTTTTTTTATGCAGTATTTTATAAGTGAGTTGTTACTAAATTTATTTTTTAAATTAAAAGTCTGCTTTCACTTCGTTCCAGCAGACAAAACATAAAATCAAGTAAACAAAAAGCCAAACTGCATTTTGCAGTTTGACTTTATAAATTATTTATTAATCGTTTGAACTAGAATTCTCTTGTTCACGCCGATCATTATTATTTTCAGATCTAGACGTTGCACTACTTTGTGCTTGAGAAGATGCAGATGACTGCGTACGACTTTGCTGTGAAGAAGCCCTTTGACTTCGACTTGATTGGTTTGTTGAACCATTTTCACTGGTTGATGAAGATCTACTTTCAGCTGTAGCTGGTGAATTAGCACCAGTACTGTCGCTACTATTAGTATCAGTTTCTTCATCGTCTTCATCGTAACTAGTTGCACTATTGCCAATTCCGGCAGGGGCGTGACCTCTAACGAATAATTGCCAAGTACCACCACTTGTAGCAACCTCAGGTGGGTTAGAGTTGTTAACGATTCGAGCTCCAACAACTGACTTAGGTTGTTTCCAATCTAGATTTTGCTTGTTTCTCATGAGGTAAGTCATCATGCTCTTATACAATAATTGAGCTGATTGTTGACCAACACCTGAAATAGTACCGTCCTTTAAATTATCGTAACCAGTCCAAACGCCCATTACATATGATCTAGTGTAACCAACGAACCAAGAATCTTTTGGTGTTGAATTATATCCAGGATATTTAGCTAAATCTTCATCTGAGTACTTAACAGTACCAGTTTTACCAGCTTGGTGTAAGTTGGCGATCTTAGCACTAGTACCTGAACCACGCTTGATAACGCCTTTCAACATATCAGTAATCATGTATGCTGTTGACTTCTTCATAACGCGGACACCATTTGAATCGTAGTTTCTGGTTAAACCATCAGGAGTTTCAATTTTAGAAACAAATTGTGGCTTATGATAGATACCCATAGTGGCAAATGCACTGTAAGCACCGGCCATTTGCAAGCTTGAGGCATTAGCACCAATAGCAACAGACAAGCCTGAGTTTGCAGGAACATTAACACCCATTCTACGAGCAAATGCGGAGGCACGCTTAACTCCAACTTCAGCAAGTGTTTTAACGGCAGGAACGTTTCTTGATTGTTCCAAAGCCTTACGCATGGTCATCATACCATCGTACTTGTTATCCCAGTCATAAAGTTGAATATTAGTACCAGGGTAAACGTACTTACTATCGTCAATCATTTTGGCAGTTGACCAGTTCAAATATTGAATAGCTGGACCGTAATCAAGTACTGGCTTGATAGAAGAACCAGTTGATCTACCTGTTTGAACAGCACGGTCAAGACCTAATTGAACAGAAGGTAAGTGACGACCACCTAAGATAGCAACTACGTGACCATTATTAGGATCAACTACAGTAGCACCAACTTGCATCTTATCATTAGTGAAAGGTACGGAGCCGTTGTTGGCTAATTTGTAGAGCTTTTTTTGAGCCTTTTGGTCAATATTAATAGTTATCTTTAAATTGTCATTGTATGGGTCAAAGCCCTTGCTCTTAACTTCAGAAATAGCTTCCTTAATATATGGGTCGTCAATCTTTCTGATCTTAGATTCGTTGTTTGAATGTCTAGGACGAAGCCCCTTAGTGATTGGCTCATTAATTGCTTGGTTATATTGACTCTTGGTGATCTTATCGTTTTCTAACATAGTCTTTAAAACAATGTTACGACGATATCTAGCTTTTTGTGGATATAGGTAAGGATCGTAAGCAACAGGTGCGTTAGGCATCCCCGCAATTAAAGCGGTCTGTGCCAAATCCAATTGCTTAAGGGTCTTATTATAGTAGTAATTTGCGGCAGTACCCATACCGTAATTACCATAGTTCATAAATACCTTATTAATGTAGAACTCTAGAATTTGATCCTTACTGAATTCGTGTTGTACCTTCATAGCAAGCCAAGCTTCTTGTGCTTTTCTCTTTAAGGTACGTTGTGAAGCAGCAGTTGAGAATACTGTCAACTTAACTAACTGTTGAGTAATGGTAGAACCACCGGCAGCAATACTGTTGCTTTTGGCATTTGTAAGCATTGAACCTGCAATTCTGATAGGGTCAACACCCAAATGGTCTTTATAAAAACGTTTATCTTCTACAGAAACGACAGCATCTTTAAGTTGTTGTGGTATGTCTTTATTTTTAACGTAAATTCTCTTTTCAGAACCTAATGAAAGTAGGAATTTTCCATCATTAGTATAGAGTCCTGAAGTACCACCACTTTGCAATTGGTCTTGGCTGATATTAGGCGCATCTTTTGCGTAAAAAGCGAAGAGCCCAATACCTGAGACCACTACTAAAAGCACAATAAGAAAAATCCATTTAATGATTTTCATCCATAAATGATTACCGCTAGACCTTCGCCCGTGATAATCTCTACGTGATTCGCGTTTCATATTATTATTGTCTGCCATTATTCACTTTTCCTATCTGCAATAAATTTATCGACTGCCTCAAGGTAAGGCAAGGTAGGTCGAAAGCCACTCTTAATCTCATAAGAATGGCTTTCAATTTCCTTTAAAGTCATTGAGCTTTTATCCTTTTCCCTGTAGGCATGGATTACAAAACTAGCAGGAGTTACAAAATACCTCTCTAGACTAGCGAATCTAATAATTGTAAAGCAAATTCCTTGCTGTTTCAAACATTCGTCCAAATGGAAGATCTGGTGATCATGGAAGTTCTTTAATGGAAAGTTTGTTTTATTTCTTGTTTCCTTAGCTTCAAAATCAAGATAATAGCCTTTGTACACGCCATTATAGTCAGTCGTTGAAGCCTGTCTAAAATAAGCTTCTCTGATTACTGCCTTTGAACGTTTAGGATAGTCAACCTTTACAATTTGAATTGGTGTTGGCTTCTTATGAACAACTGCTATTTCTCCCATTAAATAGTATTTATTAGATTCGTTTATTTGTTGCTCCAAGGTCATACCACGGTCAGAAAAATTAACTCCCTTTCTGTGTTTGTATGATCGATGAACAGTAGCATGTTCTTCTTTTTTTGTTACTGGTTTTCTAAATGCGGCTAAACTACCGCTTGGATATTTGACCATTAACCTCACTCCTGTTAGCATTATAGCAATAAAGACTGGATTTTTGAATATTAGGGGGCGTTTACAATAATGCAGCGTTTATGGGTAACTGGATATCGTTCCTATGAATTGAATGTTTTTGGTGATAGGGATCCGAAAATCACTGTAATAAAATATGCCCTAAAGAATTACTTTGTTAGTTTAATCGAAGAAGGACAATTAGATTGGATTATTACAGGTGCCAATTTGGGAGTAGAACAATGGGCTGCCGAAGTTGGATTAGAATTAGGAGAAAAATATCCGGTTAGAACGTCGATTATGATTCCCTATGAGGAATTTGCTAATCGCTGGAACGAGACTAATCAGGCAAAATACATTAATTTAAAAGAAAAAGTTGATTTCTTTGCTTCAACTTCAAATACGCCGTATCAAAGTCCCGTACAATTGCGCAACTATCAAAATTTTATGGTTCAGCATACCGACCGAGCTATGATGATCTATGATCCAGAGCATCCCGGTAAGCCAAAATATGATTATAATTTAATCCAAAAGTATCAAGAAACCAAAGAATATCCCCTAAATTTAATTGATTTTTATGATTTACAAGATGTGGCTGAAGAATATCAGGAAAACCATCAAAGTTCTAATTTCTCCGAATAATTAAAAGTTTTATTAAAGCCGGTATATTTGTTTTAAGTGGCCTATCTTTTTGCTAAAATAAAAGTGAATGTAAAGGAGTTGTCAGTAAGATGGCAAATTTAAATGATATAAAACTATCTGCACAAGATATATTAAAGAAACAATTTAGAAGTAAAGTAAAAGGTTATGATCCAGACGAAGTTGATGCATATCTGGATCAAGTAATTTCAGATTATGAAACATTCCAACAATTGATTGAAGATTTGTACGGTCAAATTGGTACGCTTCAACGTCAATTGATGGATGAAAAGCAAAAAGAAAAGAAGACAGTTGCAGCTGAACGAAAAGACGAAGAAAAGCTTAAGACTTATACACCAAGTCATCGCAGATCAGCAGCTGTTTCTAATTTTGCTCAAGAAGACGAAGGCCAAGGAGAAATCTCAACCAATATGGCAATTATTCAAAGAATTTCTACTTTGGAAAGAAAAGTTTATAATCTTGAGCAACATGTGTATGGCTTAAAGCATTAATTTTTGCTATAATGATTAACAGTGTGAATTTCGAGTAGGCGCGGCTAACTGATGTTAGTTGAGGAAAGTCCACGCACGCACAAGCTGCGATGCTTGTAGTGTTCGTATTCAGCCTAATAAGCTGGAGAAAAGTCTTTTGACTTTTACGGCGGAAAAAGTGCTAAATCTTATGACATGCATTACTATCCTGGAAAGTGCCACAGTGACGAAGCAAGGTCAGAAATGATCTTGGTGGAACGAGGTAAACCCTGCGAGCGTGAAACCCAAATTTGGTGGGGGAGCTTCGGTCTAAGAAAATGAACTAAAGACCGAGTTGTTGCTTTGCAATAAAGATAGATGACTACTGAAGGTAATTTCGCCAAAAATTACTGGAACAAAACGTGGCTTATAGAGATTCACACCGGCAGAGTTGGGCTTTTGGTCCAGCTCTTTTTATTTTGATAATAAATAAATGAAAGAGTAATAATGAAAGAATATCAACTTTACGCAACAATGGGCGCCGGTTTTGAAAGCGTCGTCAATAAAGAACTACAAGGCATGGGTTATAAGACTCGTGTTGAAAATGGTCGTGTATTTTTTAAGGGAACGCAAGAAGATATTGTTAAAACTAATTTATGGTTGAGAACTGCTGATAGAGTCAAGATCTTGCTTAAAGAGTTTAGAGCAACTGATTTTGATACTTTATTCAACGAAACATATGATTATGATTGGGCAGAATTGTTGCCAGTTGATGCTAAATTTCCTGTCCAAGGACGAGCAGTTAAGTCTAAGCTTCACTCAGAGCCAGATGTGCAATCAATTGTCAAAAAAGCGATTGTTAACAAAATGGTTGATCAATATCACCGACGCGGCTTTTTGCCAGAAAGTGGTAATGAATATCCTTTAGATGTGCATATTTACAAGAATGTCGCTCGCTTATCATTAGACACCACTGGCGCAAGTTTATTTAAACGTGGTTATCGTGTTGAACACGGTGGCGCACCTTTAAAGGAAAACTTCGCGGCAGGTTTGTTAAGATTAACACCATATAATGGTACGCACCCATTGATTGATCCAATGACCGGTTCTGGTACTTTAGCAATTGAAGCAGCTTTAATCGCTAAGAACATTGCCCCAGGTACGTGGCGTAAGTTTGCTTTTGATGGTTTTGACTGGTTTGATGCTAATTTGCATAAAGCAGCTTTGGCTAAAGCTAAGACAGAAGTTAAGCCATTAGAAGCACCGATTTGGGCTAGTGATATTGACCAATCAGTGCTAGAAATTGCTAAATTAAATGCACATAATGCAGGGGTATTACAAGATATTCGTTTTAAGCAGGTTGCAGTAAAAGACTTTACTACTGATTTGGAAAACGGCATTATCATTGCCAACCCACCATATGGTAAGCGACTTAAGGATCGCGAATCAGCAGAAGAACTTTATAAGCAAATGGGAGAAGTATTGCGTCCATTAGATTCATTTAGTCAATACTACCTAACTGCTGACCCTAACTTTGAAAAGTGTTTTGGTGCAAAGGCTACAAAGAAGCGTAAGTTGTTCAACGGTAACTTAAGAGTAGATTTCTACCAATATTGGGCTAATAGAAGGTAAACATGATTACGAAAGATCTGAACACAGAATTTTGGGTAATTTCAGATACCCATTTGATTGCGGATAGTTTGCATGATGAAGGTCAAGCTTTCTCTCGTATGCAAAAAACGAGTCAAGGTAAGGATCTCTACTATCAAGAAACGGCTCTATCTGCTTTTATGCGTATGGCTCAAAGAAAGAATCCTGCTGCAATAATTGTGACAGGTGATTTAACTTTTAACGGGGAAAGAGTTTCCGCAGAAAGATTTGCAGAGATTTTTAAACCATTAAAAAAGACCAAGGTTTTAGTTTTACCTGGTAATCACGATGTTTTTGACGGTTGGGCTAGAGAGTTTCGTGGTAAAAAGCAATTTTATGCCGGTGAAATTAGTCCTATGTTCTGGCGTTCGATTTTCGATAAATCATATCGTGAAGCTACCGATGAAGATGACAGCTCTTTGGCATACAGTGTTCAATTAAATCCACAATATTTCTTAGTGTTAGCTGATTCTAATATTTATGGCAGAGAAGAGACAACGGAA
Source organism: Lactobacillus sp. N54.MGS-719 (assembly GCF_000980505.1). Taxonomy (NCBI): domain Bacteria; kingdom Bacillati; phylum Bacillota; class Bacilli; order Lactobacillales; family Lactobacillaceae; genus Lactobacillus; species Lactobacillus sp. N54.MGS-719. Next base: position 20,720 of record NZ_LARO01000003.1, on the reverse strand, counting down.
GCTCCTCATACTCATGGAATGATTGGTAAACAGCAGTTAAAGTGGATAGAAAAGCAATTTCGTTATGCGCAGGAGCATGACTTGCGCCCTATTCTTTTCATGCACCATAATCTGTATGCCCACAATCCAGCAGTAAACAAAGGTTATGTAGTTGATGATGCAATTGAATTACGTCGTCTTTGTGCAAGATATAATGTCAAACTGGCTTTTTCAGGACATATTCATGCGCAAAATATTATGGGGCCTCAAGGCACGACGCCAACAACCGAAATTGGCACTTCTAGTTTTTGTTCTAACGACCAAGGATACGGAGTAGTGCGTGTGCATTCTCGTCATATTACTTATATTAGAAGAAACTTTGATATGACGCGGTACCTGACTGAAAAAGAAAAACAAGATTATACTTTGGTGCATTTCCATAAGTATTTAAAAAACTTGCAACTGGGAAGTATTTCCGCAGATATGATGCAAAGCGAATTGAATAAGTATCATGATGATATAGATTTGGTTCGAGAGATGGGAAAATTATTCGGTTGGATGAACTACCACTTCTTTAATGGACATAATCACCTAAAAGTCAGTGAGTTAAATAAAATTCATTCATCGGAGGCATATCAAACCCTGATTAAACACCATCCGGAGTTTCGACTTTATTTGGAAACCTTGTATGACACTAGTGACCACACTAATTTGCAAGTAAAAATCAGATATTAAATAAAGAGAGTATGTTTTAAAACATACTCTCTTATTTTAGCTATATTTGTTACAATAAGAATAAATGATAAACAGGGCGTGATCTAAATTTTAAAATCTAAACAGCATTTGATATTTTTAGGGCTTGCTGGAATAATTTATTATTCATGGCTCTTAATTATTCTTTTTATAGCTATGATTCTTGGCTATGAGGGGAATAAGGCAATCAGTATTTCTGGAATAGTAGTTGGAATTATTTTTACAATCTTACTGATTTATACATGGGTATTTTCTTATGTAGCTAAAAGCAATGATCAATTTATCTTGAAATTGCCATATCGTACAAAAATGAAGGTCAACCAGCCTACTTTACGTGCTCAGTGGCGTATTTTTCAAATTTATCAGTTAAAGGGCGAAGTTCAAAACTATTCTATTTTAGTAATTTCAAGAAAGAAGAGTTAACTTAATGAAGTCAGATATTGAAATCGCACAAGAAACAAATGAATTACCAATCAATGAAATTGCTGCTGAGGTTGATTTAAAGAAAGAAGATCTTGAACCATACGGTTACGATAAGGCTAAGATCAGTTGGTCAGCAATCAATCGAATTCGCCAAAATAAACACTTAGGTAAGTTGATTTTGGTAACTTCTATTTCTCCAACTCCAGCAGGAGAAGGAAAATCTACAATCACTATTGGCTTAGGAGACGCTATCAAGAATCAATTACATAAAAATACGATGATTGCATTGCGTGAACCTTCAATGGGTCCTGTTTTTGGTCTTAAAGGTGGTGCTACTGGTGGTGGTATGGCGCAAATTATTCCAATGGAAGACATCAATTTGCATTTTACTGGTGACATGCATGCCTTAACTGCCGCAATCGATACTTTAGCTGCCTTAGTTGATAACTATATTTACCAAGACAATAGCCTTGATATTGATCCTGATCGTATCTTGTTAAAACGTGGTCTTGATGTTAACGACCGTGCTTTGAGAAAAATTACTGTTGGTGAAGGCTCCAAATTTAATGGAGTTGAACACCAATCTAGTTTTGCAATTACTGTAGCTAATGAATTAATGGCTATTTTGTGTTTGGCAAATGATATTGATGATCTTAAAGCAAGAATAGGCGATATGCTTGTTGGATATACCAAGGATGATCAACCAGTTTACGTAAAACAACTTGGTTTCCAAGGAGCAATTGCAGCTCTTTTATCTAATGCTTTAAAGCCAAACTTGGTTCAAACTCTTGAACATACTCCAGCCTTGGTGCATGGCGGACCATTTGCTAATATTGCTCATGGTGCCAACTCTGTAATTGCTACTAACTTGGCAATGCACTTAAGCGATTACGTTTTAACTGAAGCAGGATTTGGTAGTGACTTAGGTGGACAAAAGTTTATGGATTTTGTTTCCAAGCACTTAGATAAAAAGCCTGATGCTGCCGTTGTTGTAGCCACAGTACGTGCACTTAAATATCAAGTTCTAGGTTCAACTGATCACTTAGACGAAGAAAACTTAGATGCATTAAAAGAAGGCTTTAAGAATTTGGAACGCCACATGAATAATATGCGTTCATATAATGTTCCAGTCATGGTTTTAATTAATCACTTTGATACTGATACTGAATCAGAATTAAATCTCTTAAAGGAACTTGTTGAAGAGCAAGGTATTAAAGCAGAAGTTGTTAACTATCATGATGATGGTTCAAAAGGTGGCGTGAAAGCAGCTGAAGAAGTTGTAGCTTTAGCAGATTCAGGTAAAGCAGACTTAACCCCAACTTATGACGATGATGATGACGTTAAGACAAAGATCAAAAAGGTAGCTACTAAGATTTATCATGCTACAGGAGTTGAATACTCAGAAAAAGCTAAAAAACAAATTCAAGCTTTGCATGATTTAGGTAAGGACAAGCTTCCTGTCATCATTGCCAAGACGCAATATTCATTTAGTGATGATAAGAAAAAGTTGGGTGCACCAACAGATTTTAATTTACATGTTAAAGGTGTAAGCTTGAAAAACGGTGCACGCTTTATCGTAGTTACTACAGGTCATGTATTAGATATGCCAGGTTTGCCTAAACATCCAGCAGCTCTTGATATCGATGTAGACAATAATGGTAAAATCGGCGGATTGTTCTAAAAATGCAGTTTTTATATTTATTAATTTCGTTATTCGTAATTTTAGCCGATCAAGGGCTAAAAAGTTATATTGTAGCTAATTACACAATAGGTGAAGTTCATCAAGTTATTCCAGGCATCCTTTCCTTTAATTACTTGCAAAATAATGGTGCTGCTTGGAATATTTTGACGGGTCAAATGTGGCTCTTTTATTTCATTAGTGTTGTCGCAATTGCTGTTTGCTTGTATTTCCTTTTCAATAAGAAATATAAGAACGCATTGTTTGATGTTGGTTTATCCTTAGTTTTAGGTGGAATCATTGGTAATTTTATCGATAGAATTCACTTGAAATATGTGATTGATATGCTTCAATTAGACTTCATTCACTTCAATATTTTTAATATTGCAGACAGTGCGATTACTGTAGGCGTGATCATTATTTTCATTTACTTAATTGTTTTTGCAGATAAGGAAGACGAGAATGCCTAAAAAATATCTACTTGAAGTAAAAGATGAACATGGTCGTTTAGATAAATTTGTTTCAGAACAGATACCAGATTTATCAAGAACCAGAGTTAAAGAATTGATTCAAGATGACAATATCCTAGTCAACCAAAAGAAGGAGAAAGTTTCCTATAAGGTACAAGCAGGGGATCAAATTGAAGTTAATGTTCCAGCGGTAAAACCATTGGATGTTGTTCCCGAAGATATCCCACTTGATATTGTTTATGAAGATGACGATGTGATTGTGGTTAATAAACCTCAGGGCATGGTAGTGCATCCCGCACCAGGTCATTCAGATCATACATTGGTTAATGCACTTTTGTATCATACAAAAGATTTAGCGAAATCTCCTGAAGGGTTTAGACCTGGAATTGTCCATAGAATCGATAAAGATACTTCTGGTCTTTTGATGATTGCTAAAAATGCCAAGGCTCGTGAATCATTAGAGGATCAATTAGCCCATAAAACTAACAAACGAATTTATTGGGCAATTGTTCATGGCAATTTTAGTGAAGAAAATGGGACCATTGATGCACCAATTGGTCGTAATCCATATGATCGTAAGAAGATGGCCGTTGTTGAAAGAGGTAAGAAGGCAATTACCCACTTTAAGGTTTTAAAGCAGTTTAAAGGATATAGTTTAATCGAATGTCAACTTGAGACAGGACGTACTCATCAAATTAGAGTGCATCTTGACTATATTGGTCACGCAGTGGCAGGTGATCCATTATATGGACCAAGAAAAACGTTAAAAGGTAACGGTCAATTTTTACATGCCAAAGTTTTAGGCTTTAAACATCCTAGAACTGGTAAATGGATGGAATTTTCTGTCGAACCACCTCAGATTTTTCAAGAAACATTAGCTCAATTAGAAAAAAACAAGTGATAAAATGAAGCGTTATTTGATTTTGGAAGATGGCAGTTCTTTCCCAGGTGAGGGGATAGGCGCCAATATTATTTCTACCGGTGAATTGGCAATTCAAACTACCAATTTTGGTTACCAAGAAGCCTTAACCGATCCCACTAATGCTGGAAAAATTTTAGTATTTACTTCTCCTATGATTGGTAATAATGGGATTAACGCTATCGACTATGAAAGTATTGATCCAACCGTCAAAGGAATTATTGCCAATGATATTGCCTTAAACATTTCTGATAGTGAAAACTTTGAAGATTTGAGTTCATTTTTAAAGGAGAAGAAGATCCCAGCTATTTTTAAGGTAGATACTCGTGCATTAGTTCATCGTCTGATGGAAGAAGGAACAATTAAAGCTTCTATTATGGATACCAATGATGAACACGCTTTTGATCAAATTAAGGCATTGGTGTTACCTAAAAATAAATCGGCTATGGTCTCAACTAAAAATGCTTATGCATCCCCCAACGTAGGTAAAACTGTGGCGGTAATTGATTTGGGACTAAAGCACTCAATGTTAAGGGCTTTGTCCTTAAGAAAAGTAAACGCTACTGTTTTACCTTATAACGTTAGTGCTGCCAATATTGAAAACCTAAGACCTGAAGGAATTATTATTTCGAATGGACCAGGTAAGCCTGACGAGGCTATCAATCAGCTTAGTTCAATTTTGGATAAATTCTATGGTAAATATCCAATCTTAGGTATTGGATTAGGTTTCTTAGCACTAAGTGATTATTTGGATTTTGAATTAGTGGATCTACCGCAAGAATTTAATGGAATCAATTATCCGGTAATTGAACAAAATACTAATACTATTTGGCAAACTTCAATGAATATTGATCAATTGGTTTTACCTGATAGTATTAAAATGAACATGAATCGTGAGTACTTTGACCTTCACAGTGAATTAATGGCCGGCTTTTGGAATACTAAAGATAAACTGATTGCCACTGCTTTCAATCCTGAAGGTGCACCAGGAACTCATGATGCAGATGAAATTTTTGATTATTTTGTACAAATGATGGAGTAGATTATGCCATTAGAAAACGACTTAGATAAAGTATTAATTATCGGCTCAGGACCTACTTTAATTGGAAGTGTAGCCGAAATGGACCTTATGGCAACTGAAGCAATTGATGCACTCACGGAAGAAGGCATTCAAGTTGTTTTAGTTAATCCTAATCCAGCTACTATTTCTACTGATAAAAGACCAGACGTTACTGTTTACCTTGAGCCAATGACTTTGGATTTCTTAAAGCGAATTTTAAGAATGGAAGAACCCGATGCCATCATTACGGCTTATGGTTCAACTAATGGACTAAAGGCTGCTCATAAATTATTGCAAGATGGCATTTTGAAACAAATGGGGATCCAATTATTGACTCTAAATTCCAAAACTCTGCAAATGGGTGATCAACAGAAGAGAACCGATTTCCTAGAAAAATTAGGGGTCAAAACCAGTAAGTCTTGGGAATTAAATCAAAGAATTCCGGATAATCTAAATATTACTCCGGAAGAGTTAAAGCAAAGAATTGCCTTTCCAGTTTTAGTAACAAAATATAATCGTTTTGTTCATAATGAACATCTCAGATTCAAAGATCCTGTAGCATTGATTGCTTACTTTAAGAACGAGAGTCAAAACGACAACTTTACTTGGAAGAACTATCGCTTAATTGAAGATCTTTCCGCATGGGAAAAAATAATTGTCGATGTCATTCGAGATAAAGACGGCAATTTAGTGTTTATCAATTTTGCCGGATCGGTTGAATCAGTTGCTATTAATTCGGGTGACTCGGCTGTAGTAATGCCTTCATTAACCTTGAATAACGATCATATTCAAGAATTGCGTGAAGAAATCAAAAGAATTACTGATAAGTTAGATTTAGTAGGCTTTGCTAGTTTTCATTTTGCGATAAAGCATCATGGTACTCAAATCAAGTCTAAATTATTAACTATTCGTCCTCGTTTAACACGTAGTTCAGTTTGGGCACAACGAATTGGATTATATGATGTTGGTTATATCGTAAGTAAAGTGGCTATCGGTTATCGGTTAAATGAAATTACTGATCCTTTATCCGGCTTGAATGCGGCAATTGAACCAACGCTTGATGCTGTCGCAATAAAGATGCCATATTGGTCATTTGCGGAATCTGGTTATAACCATTATGAGTTAAGCAACCGAATGCAAGCCAGTGGGGAAGCAATGGGTGTTGGTCGCAATTTTGAAACTGCCTTTTTAAAGGCAATTGATGCCACGATCAATCTAGAGCTTGGTTGGAATGCATTTATTAAAGAGATTCATAAATCTAGTGATGAGATAATGGATGACATTATGCATCCCAACGAATTGCATTTAATCAATCTGCTTGCTGCAATTAATCAAGGCATTCCGTATGCAAAATTGCAAGAGATTACGCACTTGCATCCCATTTATTATCAAAAGTTACTGCATATTATTGAAATAGGTCAAAGGCTTTACGAAAATAAGGATCGTCTTTCTACGGATTTAATTGAAGAAGCTAAGGTATATGGCTTTTTCAATCCATTGTTAGCTAAGATTTTGGATCGCTCTGTAGATGATATTCATCGAATAATCGATCGCTTTAATCTGAAACCATCTTTCCTTAAGATCGATGGCTCAGCAGGTGTTTATAAGCCCAATGTATGTGCCTACTACAGTGCTTATAATGTTCAAAACGAAGCTCATGCCTTGGATGCTAAGAAAAAGATTCTAATTTTGGGAATGTTGCCGTTACAAGTTTCAGTTACCAGTGAATTCGACTATATGATTGCTCATGCCGCAAAAACTTTACATAAGAATGGCTATGTTACAGTATTACTTTCTAACAATGATGAATCTGTTTCTTCAAGAAATAAAGATGTAGATCGAGTTTATTTTGAATCAATCACGCTAGAGAACATTTTGACTATTACTAGAAAAGAAAAAATCACTGATGTCTTGTTGCAGTTTTCTGGTAAAAGAATAAGCGTATTAAGTAAAAAATTAGAAGAATGTGGCTTACATGTAATTGGTCAAGATCCAGCTTCTGATCCTCGTGATAAGATTGCTAATTTATTGAATCAAGAGATTGCTAATTTAAAACGAGTTCCATCATTAAATACAGACAATCCAGATGATGTGTTTGCCTTTGCAAATGAATATGGCTTTCCAATCTTAATTGGTGGAATGAACAAAGAAATCAAGCAAAAATCTGCTGTTGTCTATGATGTTCCTGCGATTGAAAAGTATTTAAACGAAAATCAGCTTGATAAGATTTTAGTTTCTCGTTTCATTGAAGGAAATAAATATGAAGTAACTGCAATTTCAGATGGTGAAAATGTCACGCTTCCGGGTATTATTGAACACTTGGAACAGACAGGTTCACATGCGTCAGATTCTATTGCAGTTATTAAGCCACAGAATTTATCCCTTGAGCAACAAGATAAGATTGAAAAAGAATCTATCAAGTTAATCAAGCAAATGAAAACACGAGGAATTTTCAATTTGCACTACTTATTTGTAGGGGATAATTTATATTTATTGCAGATTAAGCCTTACGCAGGACATAACGTGGCATTTTTGTCCAAGTCTTTAAATAAAGATATTACTGCATGCGCAACAGAAGTTTTAATCGGCAAAAACTTAAATGAGATGGGTTATCCAAATGGGTTATGGAAGACCAGCGATTTTATTCATATTAAAATGCCTGTCTTTTCATTTTTGAACTATAGTAGTGGTAATACTTTTGATTCAAATATGAAATCTTCCGGTTCCGTAATGGGTCGAGACACTCATTTGGCTAAAGCTTTGTATAAGGGATATGAAGCAAGTGATTTACATATTCCTAGTTATGGTACTATCTTTATTTCTGTTAGAGATGAGGATAAGGAGAGAGTTACTAAGCTGGCACGCAGATTTGATAGACTGGGCTTCAAGCTGATTGCAACTGAAGGTACTGCTAACATGTTTGCGGAAGCCGGTATTACAACTGGAGTAGTTGAAAAAGTTCATGATGATCCACGTAAGTTGCTGGATAAGATTCGCCAACATAAAATTGTAATGGTTGTCAATATTACTAATTTATCTGATGCAGCAAGCGAAGATGCGTTACGAATTAGAGATCAAGCTTTGAACACACATATTCCAGTCTTTTCTAGTATCGAAACAGCAGAATTGATTTTGGATGTTTTAGAGTCCTTAGCTTTAACAACTCAACCAATTTAATTTGAATAATAAAAAAGCAAGATCTATCTAGATCTTGCTTATATGTTGAAGGATATGCTTTTAAGCATGTCCTTTTTATTTTTTCTCGACTTTCTTAGCCATTATCTCATCTTCATGAGGAGTAACCTCGATCGAATTTTGACCTGTATAAATTACAAAACCAGGTTTAGCACCGTTTGGCTTCTTGACCCGTTTATCTTGAACATAATCGACTTGGACATGGGCTGAATCTTTTCCTTTGGAGAAGAAAGCCGCAATTTCTGCTGCTTCCTTAATATCTTGGTCAGTTGGTTGATCATCACGCAAGATTACGTGAGAACCAGGCATGTTTTTAACATGGAACCAGTAATCAGACTTGTTAGCCTTCTTTAAAGTTAACCAATCATTTTGGTAGTTGTTCTTACCAACTAAGACGTGCTTACCTGATGAGAGTTTAAACTCATTCAAATTATGTTCAGTAATCTTCTTGCGACGCTTGTTTTTCTTTTGTTTACGGATATAGCCTTGATTGATTAATTCGTCATTAATTTGATCGATATCTTGTGGATCAGCATTATCAATTGCTGTTTGAATAGAATCAAAGTAGCGCAAATTTCCTTTGGCAATTTTGATCTGCTCATTAACGTGCTTAATGGAATCTCTTAATTTCTTATAACGAGTAAAGTATTTTTGAGCATTACGAGCAGGGGAAAGGGCGGGATCAAGTTTGATCTCTATTGGTACATTGTTCTCATAGTAGTTAGGTAATGATATTTTGGTCATTCCAGGTTTGACTTGAGACAAGTTTGCATTTAAGATTTCACCTTTGATTCGGTAGCCTTCAGAGTTTTCAGCTAAATCGAGTTGCTTCTCTAATTTTTTGACTTTTTTACTTAGCTTCTTTTGCTCGTTTTTGACAACTTGTTCTACCTGACTGGCACGTTGCTTTACCCAATCACGCGTTGCTTGATATTCGTAAAAGTCATCTAGTCCTTTATTTAGATCAGGATTAGAACTTTCTTTTTCAAGATCCAAATGATAAGGAAGATAACAAAAAATCTTTCTCTTGTTTCTAGGAGTTTTTAAAACAAAAGCACGTGGATTATTGAATTGATCAAAAAACGTCTTAAAGGATGAATAGCTGTAATCATCTTCAAGATAGCCAATTAATTCATTGCGATCGTCTCGATCTAAACCATCCATTTGTTTAGCCAACTCATCAGGTTGGTATTTGGAACTCAATTGCTTGAATTCATTTTCAGATAAAGTTAGTCCATTTAAGCCCGGCTTTAGAGGAGGTAATTCATATTTTGCTTTTGGCAAAAGAATGCGAGCTCTGTTTTCATCCGGATTGATTCGCTTCAATAAGTCGATAATATGATTGTTTTGTTGATCATAAAGAATGACATTACTGTGTCGACCCATTAATTCAACTGAAAGAACAAGTTTTACTTGGTCACCAAGTTCATTTCGATTGCTAAAATGGAAGTTCACGATACGATTTAAACCTACTTGCTCGATAGATTGTAAAACTGAACCTTCTAAGTACTTTCTCAGCACCATTACAAAAATAGGAGCTTTATCTGGATTAGCAATTGATTGATCAGTTAAATACATTCTTGGATATTGTGCATTAGCTGAAATTAAGAATTGATAATTCTTTCTATTTTTTCTGAAAATTAAAACTAGGTCTTGATCAAATGGTTGATAAATTTTTGATAAGCGACTGTCTACTAGGGTAGGAGTCAAGTCTTGTAATAAACTATGGATAAATAATCCATCAAATGCCATATATATCACCTCAAAATACATCTAATATTATAACAGTAATTTAGCTATTTCTAAAATATTACTGTTCCAGCCTAGCATTAATCAAATCTAATACATAAGTATAAACTTATGTATTAGATGTTTCACGAATATTAAAATAAAATTAATAGCACATTGTTTCACACAGTGCTTAAAGCTGGAATCTGAAAGTTTGTTCTCAAATAGTATTATCAAAGTACCCATTAAATGATAAAATACAACTATAGCAAACACTACTTTTTGGAAAAAGGACATATATATGGATGTATTATTTTTTAGTACGATCGCAGATCAAATTAAAAAGGAAATAAATCACAAATGTGGCTTAAATATTTCACAAACAAGAATTCTATTGTATTTTGATGAAACTCATAATCAAGCTTTGGCAATGGGAAAACTAGCTGAAGCTTTAAATATTTCTTTGTCTACTTTGAGTCGTCAATTACAACAAAAAAAGACGCAAAATTATATAAAGATCGCGCGCTCAGAAAAAGACTCTAGCAAAATTGTTAGTCTTAATGATGAAGGAATAAAAAAGGTAAAAGAGTTAAAAGACGTGCTTGCTGAAATAGAAAAGAGCTTGTTTGTCTATCTTGATCAAGATGCCTCAACTTTATTTATCAAGCAATTAAATGAAATTGCCCAAACATCTGCATCCCTTGAAAAGACAGAATAGGGTGCGTAATTCAATGCTTTTATGCTATAATTAAGCATTGAATTTAATAAATGGGAAGGGTTAATAAATTGAAAATTGCATTAGTTACTGACAGTACTAGTGTCTTAACCAAACAAGAAGTTAGCGATAATAATATAACCGTAGTACCTATCCCTGTAATTGTCGGCGATAAGGAATACTTGGAAGGCGTAAATATTACCTCCGCACAACTTTTTGAAATACAAAGACAAGGTGCTGCTTTTCCAAAAACTTCGCAACCTAGCATGGGTGAAATGATTGGACTATGCAATAAGTTGCATAGTGAAGGCTATGAAGCAATCATTGCTATTGCATTATCAAGCGGAATTTCAGGATTTTACCCAAACCTAGTTAACATGGCACATAATAATCCTGAATATAACTTGTATCCATATGATTCTAAGATGACTGTAAGATTGCAAGGCTATTTGGTATTAGCTGCTGCAAGAATGATCAAGAATGGTATGGAACCAGAAGCCATTCTAAAGAAGCTTGATGAAATTAGAGAAACCATTGACGAATTATTCGTTGTTGATGATTTGAAGAATCTTAGTCGTGGTGGACGATTAAGCAATGCAAGTGCGTTTATTGGTACAATGCTTCAAATTAAGCCTTTGTTGACCTTTAATGATGAAGGAAAAATTGTTGCATTTGATAAGATTAGATCTTTAAAACGTGCTGTATCTAAAGTAGAGAAGCTTGCATTAAAGAAAACAGCAGACTTACCATATAAGGATAAGCTTCGTCTGTTTGTATTCCATTCAAACGATCTAAAGCAAGCAGAAGAAATTAAACAATTCATAATTGATAATTTCCCTGACAAACCTGTTGACGTAGCAGAGTTTAGTCCAGTAATTGCAACTCACTTGGGTGAGAAGTCAATTGCCATTGCCTGGATGGTAGATATTGATAAATTAGACTTAAATAATTAAATGCAAAAGGAGTGAAGATTTGTCTCTTCACTCCTTTTTTGTATCTATAGGTAATAATAAAAATATAATTGCTAGTTCATTACTCATAATAATAATCTTGTTATCAGCGTCTTTTGCAAAAGCAATAACCTAAATGTTATTGCTTAGTTAAATATTGATATTTTACAATAACAAATATATTATCACTACTTATGTTTCAAATCTTCATCAGAGATCTTATTTAACGCAGCTCTTTGCACTTTTTGATCAACATGTGTATATAAGTCTGTCGCTGTAGTTCCTTTTTGCCCCAGTTGCTGAGCCACTAATACTTGGTCTTTGGTTACTTCATATAACTCTGAAGCTAAAGTATGACGTAATTTATGTGGCGTAAGCGGGTGACCAAATGCAGCAGAATATTTATTGACCATTTTTTCAATGGCATTTGTAGTGATTCTTCTAGTTTGATTGTGCCATCTAGTTAAGAAAAAAGCTGTTTCTTTTTGATCAGCAGAATAGCGCTTCATTCGAATATTCTTATATTTTTGGATATAGTCTAAGGTCCATTCCGCAATAGGCACACTATCTTTTTGCCCACCTTTACGTGTTACGTCTAAAACAGCATCTTTTAAATTAAGATCTTGTAAATCCACGCCGGCGCATTCAGAAACACGTATGCCAGTGCCTAAGATTAAAGCAATAATAGCCATGTCTCTTTCTTTATTCATTTTGAATCCAGGCTTGGCCTGCTTATTGCATTTATTTTCGTAATCATGATCGATGAACTTTAGAAATTCAAATTTTAGATTTCCAGTGTACATATGCGATGCTAATACGTGAGCACGATAGTTAAGTGTCTTAGTATCATTCAAAGAATTAATTTTAAGCATCACATTACGATCAAAATAGGGCATCCCATTGTTGTTATCAGCAGTAATCGTTAAAAACTTAAAGAGGGACCTTAATGCGTTGATTGAACGATTAATCGTAGTTGGGGAATTTAAATGACCTTGTTTGTTTTTAGTATGGCCTAAGTAATCTATATAGAGCATTACATCATTGCGCCGTAATAAGGCTAATGTATCCGTTGTAACGTGTTTATTATCAGGAGCATTAGAGATACCTTCTTTACGCAGCCAACTTAAGAAGCGACGAATTTCCGTTAAATATTGATAAGTAGTAGTTAATGAATGATTGGTGCCAAGATTGTACTGTTTAACATAGTCTGGCATTTTATCTAATTCAATTTGAATTCGTTCAAGATATTTAGCAGTTTCCATAAGTTACTCCTTTGCAAACAAATGTTTCATTAAAAATTATATCATAAAAATAAAAACACCTATCTAATCAGATAGGTGTTTTTAAACACTAATTCAACTTCTTTATTCCTAATACCGACAACAATTATCTTTAGTAATCATCATAAAGCATTATTTATAAAAAAAGGCAAATCAGGAAATCATTTTACCACAACTGGGATACCAGCAACGCTATCTTAGCATGCCAGTTGTGGCAAACATTGATTAGCTATTCCAATATGGTTAACTTGCCTGTAGCAAATTACGCAATACTGTAAATAGTTTGAAGGTTGTATAGTACAATACAGCTTTCAATAGCATATTCTAAGCTGTTTGCTCTTAATGATCAAGCATAAAATGGTAATTTTTATTTAAAAATTGTACAATAAAGAAAAAACTATAAGTGAGATGAAAATTATGACAGAAGAAATTGAAGTAAACTTTCAAGCAAGAAATCCTAGTGGTATTAAGTTGCTGAATCGTCTATATGATGGACATTTAGTTTTAAACGATATTGGTGTGCGTTTGGACGAACAACTTAATAATGAGGATGAAGAATTAACAGTTCCAACTCAAGAAGATATTAATAATTTGAATGATACATTTGGTAAGACTGTTGAAGCTTTTAGCGATATCACTGATGCTTATGGCGATGTTAACAACTTTGCAAATAATTTCGCAGGTTCAACTAAAGCTTTTGCAGAAAAGTTAATTACAGAAATGGTCGACTTTAACAATGGTATTGCTGATATCGGTGATACTGAAGGCGGCCTTGAAAACTATGATAATGATAAACTTAATAATTGGGTTAACCAATTAATGGGTGACATTGTAGAAACCAACGAATCATTTAATACTTTAGTTAATGAATAAGATTAGTTAAAAGAGTAAGTATATCTTGCTCTTTTTTTATTAATAAATGCTTGGAGAACAAATAATATAAAAACCATGTAGTCAAGATACACTACATGGTTTTTATATTTTTAATTATGTTAAGTCCTATTTCTTAAGACTGGCTACAGGGTAAACAGTGTAATCTGCGCGATAAACGAATAGACGATGACCGTCAATTACAAATTGAGTTGATTTCTTCATATCGCTCTTATGAATTGATACTTTTTTACCAGCAAAGACTGCAACTGGCATCCCTAATTGACTTCTAATCATGACAACCTTAGAATCGCCAGACCAATCGTTTTTAAAGTTTTGATACATGGTATTCAAGATTGGTACAGCATGATTTTGATCATTGATATTAGTATGCTTGCTAAAGACGTCCTGATAGTTTTTAAGGCCTTCATATGCGATTAAAGTAGAACCTACATGAATCATTCTATTATGTCCGTAATCAACGTCAATCACGCTAGAGCCCTCATTACCTTTATCGTCTTTCTGCGACATCTTCTTGTCGGTATGAATATTGACGGATTTTGCCTTAATCTGATCAATCTTTTGTCCATTTGAATCATAGGTTGATACAGTTAAAGGCAAAGCACCAATCTTTGAACGCATTGATAATTCCCAGTTGGCAATATTGCTGCAGGAAGATAGGGTTAAGGCCAATATTCCTATACCGAATATCATACCTAGCTTTTTCCTTAATTTCATAATTCTTCTCCAAATTCTAAAACACAATACTTTTAATACTATAATTTTATCATTAATAAAAGATGCCAAAAATAAACTAGGTTTATATTCCTAGTTTATTTTTGGCGTATTTATTATTTGAACACTTCAGCCTTAACGTAAGCGTCTTTACCAACTCTGTAGTAGTCTTCACCGTTAATAGAATGCTTAGGGCCGTATGTCTTAACTGGGGAACCTTTCTTGTAAGTCTTCCAGCTACTGTTTAAACTACCGTCTCCTTGGTAAACTTCAGCGTCTTGCTTAAAGGTACGTGAGTTACCTAAAACGTTGCTTGCTAAAACATATCTGTTTTCGCCAACTCTGATTGCGCTTTTACCATTCTTGAGCTTAGTTTTACCACCATAATAAGTGATAGAGCTGTAGGCCTTGTAACTATCACCAGTACGTTCTCCGTTTTGTTTGTAAACGTAGGCTTTGTACATTACAGTGCCTGTATGTTTAGTGTTAGGGTTGGTTGGTGCCTGAGAAACAGCAGCGCCAGAGATGGATAGTGGCAATATAGCTACGTTACCATCAGTTGACATGCCTTTCCAGTTGTCTGTGTATTGCCAAATTGCGACACCATCCATTGAAGGGAAGTACTTAAAGTTAGGCTTATCTACACGACCTGAGATTGCATATGCCGCAACCCATAATGAGTTAGGATATTTCTTTACGATAGATGGGGTATTAATGTTGTTTTGTAAAACTGATGAACTAGCGTAAAGAAGTGGTTGATAACCAGCGGCCTTGATTTCATCCATGAAGGCAAGGATTGCTTTAGCAGTGACGCTTTTACCATTAGTAATGATATTCCCTTGACCAGTTTCGTAGTCACAAGCAAGGTATGAGCCCTTAGGTAAACCTAATGCCTTAGCAGAAGAAATTGCGTATTGAGCTTCTTTCTTGGCCAGGGATGCATTAGAACTAAAGGTCGCAAAGTGGTAACCCATTGGCATCATGTCGTTAGCAATTGCTGACTTGATTTGACTAGCACCTTTAGGGTTGCGATAGCTGGTACCTTCACTTACTTTAACGATGGCAAATTGTGAACCAGCCTTTGCATGAGCGGATAGATCAGCACTTTGGTAGCTTGCTACATCAATTCCTAAAGCCTTTGCAGCTACAGAAGTGGTGGAAGCTTGCACTTGAGAAGTTGAAATAAAACTAGGGATAATGGTCATACCGGTGTTCATTAACATAGTAGCGCAGGCCAATTTAACGATAGTTTTCTTTTTAATCAAATTAATTCCTCCATAATTAGTGGAGAGAGTTAACATTTATATCTCTCACTTAATATATCTAAATTTTATATATTATAGACTACATTGGTAAGTACTAAAAGGCAATATTCGAGATCGATTATTAATGAATTAGTAATAGTATAGAAATATTTTGCAATCAAACTGAGATAAATGTTTACTTTTATTTTCAGGGGGATAGAATTTAAGTGAAAAAGCGCTTGCAAGAATAGAGGCGAACAATTATAAAAGAGGCTCAGTTAGTCCAGCAGCATCAGTTATATCCTGGTAGCCAAATACGGAAGCAATTAGATCTAACCGCACTAACTCCTTCAAATAGTGATGAAAAAGTTGGTAAGAAACCTAAGGTGTTGAATGTCATTTTCAGTATTCTTATTGTTGTTTTAGTTCTTTCTGGAAAATAAATCAGCAACAATTAATTATTATTACTTATAGTGAAAATGGAATAAAGAAATTAGGCCAATTGCTCGGTATAGTAAGCAATAGATCAGAAAGATCAAATAAAATTAAATTTGAATAATTTAAATCCGGGGATGAATTTTTTAGGTAAAAAGATGAAAAGAAATCGCATAATCATTTCTCTATTAGTTCTTATTCTGTCACTTTGTATTTCTGCTTGTTTGAATCAACAAGCGAGTGCTCAAAAAATTCCTATTAAGGGAAGTGCAACTTTATTTTTCCATGGTGGCGGCTCATCTTACCATGCGGAAGAACATATGGTAAAAGCTGCAGAAAATGCAGGCGTAACTGACTCAGTTATAAGAACTGAAGTTGCTGATAATGGACAGGTTACACTAATTGGAAAATGGAAGAAGAATGCTAAAAATCCAATCTGTGAGGTAAATTATCAAAATAATCGTCAACTAGATTTCAAAAAGCATGGCATTTATGCAACGAATGTGGTTAAGGCTTTACAGAAGAACTATAAGATTAGATCAATTAATATGGTGGGACATTCTTTAGGTAATATTTCTATCATGTATTACATGTTGAATAATGTAAACAAGAAGGGTATGCCACGCCTTAATAAAATAGTAAATATGGCTGGACATTTTGCCGGATTGAATTTCGAAGTTCCAGAGGATATTCGACAACCCCAAAATTTAAAGCTTGATAAAAACGGCAAGCCTAATAAAATAAATGCAACTTATAGACAAATGGCGAAATTAAGATCGATTTATCCTAAAAATCAGGTTAAAGTGTTAAACATTATCGGTGATATTGGCGGTAAAACTGATGGGACAGTGCCTAACGTTTCATCATTATCTTTGAAATATATTATTGGCAATCGTGCTAAGAGTTATCGCGTGATGAAATTTACAGGTAAGAATGCGCGGCATTCGAGACTACATGAAAATGCTCAAGTTGATAAAGCGCTGATTATGTTTTTGTGGAATAAGTAGATAAAAAAGCATCCCTGGATGAGAATGAATCTTATTCAAGGATGCTTTTAATAATTTCTATTATTAAAATTCAATATCTAAATGCCAACTATGCAATAGGACATGACTTTTTCTTTCTCAGCAGTTGTAATTTTGCGTGAAAACTGAACTTCAAATACCGTTCTTTGATTCAATCTAGCAAGACTTGCTTTAACATTGCCTGAGAAAACAAGCTGACCATGATTGATTAGAAGAATTTTATTAGCTACTTTTTGTGCAAAATCTAACTGGTGAGTGGTAACTAAAATACCAATTCCATGAGAAGCTAATTGCTTTAACATATTAGTCATAATCTTAGTTGAAACTAGATCAAGTCCTAAAGTTGGTTCATCTAGAATCAATAGCTGGGGATGCGCAATCATGGCACAACAGATACCAATAATTTGCTGCATCCCACGACTTAGTTTGGTAATAACTGTATCTTTTTTACAAGTAAATTAAATCTTTTTAATAAAAACAAGCCTTTTTCTGTCGCTTCTTTCTTGTTAAGACCTCTTTGACCACCCCAATAAATAAAGTTTTCTATGGGTGATAGGGACCAAAACATGTTTTTGGAGCCTTCTAGTAGGACACCGGTATTTTTAAGAAGAGGCAGATTTTTATGGGTAACATCTTGACCTTGAAAGAATATTTGTCCCTGATCTGGAATAATTAAATTTAAAATCATTTTTAGAGTTGAAGTTTTACCAGCACCATTTGGACCTAAAAAGGCAACAATATCGCCACTGTTCACTTCGAAAGAAACATTAGAAACTGCTTTTTGGTATGTTTTGAAAATGTTTTTAACTGTTAAAAGATTAGACATATTGATCATCCTTTCTTTTTCAACTGCTCGTTGATATGTTTAATGTCAAGCCATAAGTTGTAAAGGTATCTTCCATAAGCAATTACATATACAACAACGAAATTAAGTACTGCTATTCCAAAGGACTGCCATGTGTAACTGAGATCATTAAGTAAGAAATAAAATAGAATCCAAGCGACAAAACAGACAAAGAAGTTAATTATAATTTGTTCTCTTAATGACCACTTATCATTATCAAAAATCCAACTACTCAGATTGAAAGAAAGTCCAATTAAGAATGAAACAACAAGCCAAATAAGAAAAGATATAAATGATAACTGGGCTTTCTCTATGCCAATACGTTGATTATTAAGTGAAAGCAATACATTTACAGCCAAACAAATCATGCCAATACTAATACCAATTAGTCCACTGTGTAAGAGAGTTTTTAAACGTTTCATAAGCCTAGTTTCTCCTTTAAGCTTTTTATTTTTCTGCGAGAGATTTGAACATCAATCTTATTCTCTAGAATTGCATCAATGTTGCCGTTTTCTAACATTTTTAGATGATCTAATTTACGATAATTAATAATGGCGCTTCTGGAAGCCATAATAAAATCGCTGGGTAAATTCTTCTCAATCTGATATAAGCGTTCCTTAAAGATATACTTATCAGATTGGGTGTAAATTTGTGTTTTTTCATTTTCCACTTGAATTAAGAAAATATCACTATACTTGACTTGAAAGGCATCCCTATCTTGATAACACCAAAGAAAATCTTGTTTAGAATTTAACTCTTTGGTAATTTGTTCAATTTTGGTAGTCATCTTTTTTATCCAAAATTCAGCTTTTTCTTCGTTTAAATTTGAATTAATATTTAGCTTAACTTTCATTAATTTTCCTCCTCGTTGTTTAACAGTATACATGTTTATTGTTACCAATCTAGCTAATTTCGGTAAACGGTAGTAATAACTCGGTGAATGGTTTATTTTCATTGTTCCAATAGAAAAAAGAGATTGACAATCTCCAATTAGGGATGTGTCAATCTCTTTTATTATCTTAAGTATATTAAATAAAATATAGCTGTGAGTACCTCGGCTAAGCCTTGTGAGAGGATCGCAATACCGGCTCCAAAATGTTGGACGATCAATCCACCTAGAAAAGAGTCAATAGTAATCATACAGTTAATAATGCTACTATTAATTGTCTCAATTCTACCAAGTATGCGTGGACTAAAGCTTTCTTGGATTAGCACTTCAAAATTAATATTCATAATGCTAATCCAAAAGGCACTGCTAAGCGCAAAGATAAGTATTAGCCAAGGGATGTAGTTAGCAACAAGAGCCTCCAAAACTACAGAAATTCCAGCTAATCCCAAACAAATAACAATTAGTTGTTCTAAGTTTGGTTTTAAAGTATCAATCTTACTAACAATTAGACTGCCTAGTAAACCACCAATAGAAGAAAAGAGTTCCAATCCACCGTAACTGATTGCTGATTTAGTTAGATATTGACTCGAAAAATATGGCATCCCTACTGATGCAATACCGTAGAATAAGTTAGTTACTGCAAGAGGGATGATTAAAAGTAAGATTCTCCCTTCATTTTTTAATACATACCATCCTTTAAGCAAATATTGTAAATATTTACCGGTGAAGTAGTCATGATCTTTTTCAGATACTATTAAGTTTCTTGGTAGATATAATTTTGCATAAAAGCCAAGAGCAATAGTAAAAACGAAAGCACTGATGACCATTGCCTTATTAAATGAAAAATAAGTCACTATCACCGTAGCCAACGCATCAAGAAATAAATCTAAAATTCGATAAGTTACTTGAAATAAGCTATTAACCTTAGTTAATTTATTTTTATTGACTATAGATGGCAAGATCTTTTCTTCAGCTGGATAAATTAAAGTTGATCCAATGGTAGACAGTATATATGTTAGTAGCAATAGAACCAATGTTAATGTTTTCCAGTTTTTAAAATGAAATAAGATTGAAGCAACTATGCTTAAAATGATTTGACCAACTGTTACATATTTAAGTAAGTTTTTAATGTAGACTCTATCGATCAATGGGCCAAATATGAATGCACACATATCGATAGTCGAATCTGCAATAAAAACCAATGACAGAATCATTGGTGAATGAAAAATAATCTTAAAGTACCACAAAATAGTTATGTAGAATAACGAATCTGCGATATTAGTAGCTATACGTCCAATTAATAATCTGCTTATACTTTTAAACATTTTCCCATTCCTTTAATAATACTGTGACAAAACAAGTATTTCTGAAAGTCAGGGAAAAGTTATCTATTCAATTGTAGTTAACCAAACCTTCAGAATTTGGGGCTGAGCTGTAAGTAGCGCTTAACGGTTAAAAGAAAGTAGTTTAACCGTAAGCTTAAACCTAAGCTTTTATGAAGAAATACTTAGAATACATCTCCTGTTTA
>NZ_LARO01000038.1:0-13271 GCF_000980505.1 Lactobacillus sp. N54.MGS-719 | reverse complement strand
AAAATATTGGCATATCATACACCAGATGAAATCTTTGAAAGAGAATTGGATCATATCTATCAAGCAGCTTAAGTGTTCAATTTATTATTGCAATTTACGATCCTCTTTTTTAAAGGATATAAAAGAAAAAGTTACAATTAGGCATATCATTATTCGAATATAATTGATATACTAGCTTGTGGGTCAAAATGTTTTATAAGTCCTTATTATGACCCATTTACAGGTAGTAAGAATCCCCTTCTACCTGTTTTATTATAGCTAAAATAATTACAAATGTTATTATACTTTTTAAGATCTTTTGAAATTTATACCAAAAGGTCGTTTTTATACGCTATCTTTAAACAGTTAAGTTAAAATTGATATAGGAGTTATTTTATTCAATTGAAGATGGTAGAAATGTATCCAGACAATAATATTCTTACATACCTAAAATGGCGGGGCGACGTTGATTTTAGCACATCACCTTTTAATGACATCGACGCCCTCGTCTTATCTATTTTTTCATATCTAGAATTACCAGATATTGTTGATAGTGGCAGTAAAACAATTACACTTGAAAAAGCCGCTAAAATCTATTTTACCGCAGATCATGAACGGACTGACGCTAAGCAATACCAAGATCTATTTAAATTAATGGCTAAAGCCGACAGATTCAAAGACGCAGAATTATCGTATTTTGTCAGCACCTTAACCGAACACACACAGTTTAGTGCCATTAAGATTGCATTAACTGACGGCACAAACTTCATTGCCTTCCGTGGTACCGATGATTCATTAATTGGCTGGAAGGAAGACTTTGAAATTAGTTTCAAGGTTACGATTGCCCAAAGACAAGCCGTCAAACTGCTTGAAAGAATTCTGAACGCAGACAACGAAGACTATTATTTAGGCGGCCATTCTAAAGGTGGTAACTTAGCCGAATACGCAGCGATTAATATCGAACCAAAATTGCGCAAGCGTATCAAACGTATTTATACTTTTGACTCACCTGGTATCGCCGAAGAAGTTGGTGCACAATTGCCAAGAAAATATCTGCAAAATACTTTGCATCGTTTTGTGCCAGAATTCAGCGTTATTGGTCGTTTGTTTGAACCAGAAGGTATCAATCCTACAATCGTTAATAGTACGAGAAAGAACTTGAGTCAACATGATGCCTACAGCTGGCAAATTATTGGTTCTAATTTTGATACCAAAAGACACCGTAATCCTCAGTCACGCGTCTATAACCAATTAATCAATCAATGGATTGGTAATGCCACCTTAAAAGAGCGTGA
This sequence comes from Lactobacillus sp. N54.MGS-719, assembly GCF_000980505.1. Classification (NCBI taxonomy): domain Bacteria; kingdom Bacillati; phylum Bacillota; class Bacilli; order Lactobacillales; family Lactobacillaceae; genus Lactobacillus; species Lactobacillus sp. N54.MGS-719. The sequence goes on along the minus strand of NZ_LARO01000038.1, from coordinate 11,997 downwards.
ATCATTGACTAACGATCTTTTCTCAGCTTTAGGTGCCGGTGGCGCTACTAAAATCAATGAATTGGCCAACAACGGCTTCGGTGGATTCGGTGCGATTTTGATTTCCTTAACTGACTCATCTAGACGAACCAGATTCGTATTTGGATCACTATTTTCATCGATTTGGCAAACAATTAAGAGTCGACAAATTATTAAGACGCTCTTTTCTACTGATACTATTGTTGGTTGGATCTTAGTTATCCTTGGTATTATCAGTTTGACTTTGCCACAATACGCTGTACGAGCATTTGGTGCGCTGGTTGCCTTCACTGGTATTGGCTTCAGCGTGCATCAGATATTGAATACTGCTAAGTCTCAGTTAAAAGATAGACAGAAGAATTTCTTTATTATCTCTTACTTAGTTGTATTTGCGCTTTCAACGGCATTGATTTCGAATAATCGCCTTTTAATCTTTTTAGCACACTATTTCTTAGGACTATTTTTGATCATCTACTCCTACGTTCGACTCAGAAGTATCATTTTGCGGCGGATACCTGGAGTATTTCGTAAAATCATAGTAGGCATCGAAGCGATCATTGCCTTTGCTTTAGGGATTGTCGTCATTGTAAATCCAAGAGCATTCGATCGCAAGTCAATCATTGCCATTGGTATTTTGTTAATTGTATATGGCTTCTTTAAGCTGATTGGTGAGTTATTCAGCCAGCGGCCTAAGATGCCAAAAAGTCATAGATAGACAAAAAGAAGAGTTTAATAACTCTTCTTTTTTATTGATCAAATATTATAAATAACTCCTACTAAACTAGCTAAAGCTAAGGCCCAGATAAATCCTATAAGTAAGGCTAAGAAAGAGGCCACAGTTTTATTTGTCTTTTTAGCCTGAATTGTCAATTTAAGTGCAACAGTTAGGTTATGAAGAGATATATTGCTTGAAGAGTTCTTCTGCCGTGTGATATTGGAGGATTCGGCGATGCTTAGACTCAAATCCAAGATAACAGCTAAGGATTTAAGTTATATTTTAGGTATCAGACAGCAATCTTTAAATGAAACGTTGCAAAAGCTAGAAAAAGAAGGCTACATTGTACGTACCCCATCCCCTAAAGATCGGCACGTCATGCTAATTAGTCTTACTGAAAAAGGTAATGAAATAAAGTCCGTACAACATGATTGTTTAGATGTACTTGATGAATTTTTTGATGAGGAATTAAAGCAATTCACAAGTTACATCGATCGCCTGTGTAAAGCCTGTGATCAACAAATTAAAACTATTGCTAGTCCCGAAGATGAAGCACGTTTTGACGAATTTCACGAGCAGATACTCAACATGCGTAACAAAATAGGCAGTGAAAATTTCCAAAAAATGATGCGTCACAGTCGTGAAATGCCATTTGATGGTCTATTCCATCACCCATTTGACTAGGAGTTTTTTATGGATAGAAAACAAAATAATTTTAGCTTTAAAGACTTCTTCAGTCTGATCAACCAAATTTATCCTAAATATTGGCAACTTGTTGTGGGAATCATTCTTGGTTTTATTTCAACTGGAGCCAGCCTTTTTGTACCACAGCTTGCGCAAATAATTTTAAACACATCAGCACCAATCTGGTGGCCATTACTGCCATCATATTTATCGGTGGCCTAATCGTCGGCGCTCTTTCCGGTTTAATCCTCGGCATTTTTGGTGAAGATGTAGTTGCTAAGTTGAGAAAAACGCTCTGGCAAAAACTGCTTCATTTGCCGATAAAATACTTTGACAATACCAAGACAGGTGAAATTAGTTCACGTTTAGTCAATGATACGTCTCAAGTTAAAAATCTGCTAGCCAATACTTTACCTAATGCTGTCACTTCTCTACTACAATTTTTCGGTGCATTAGTAATTATGATGGCGATGGATTGGCAAATGACCTTGATTATGTTTATCGCCGTTCCACTGGTAGTTGTGGCTCTACTCCCAATCATGCAACAATCACGTAAAATCGGCCGTAAGCGCCAGGACGAACTAGCCAACTTTTCAAGCGATTCTACCAGTGTTTTAAGCGAAATTAGATTAGTTAAGTCTTCCAACGGTGAACCAAAAGAGTTAAACGTTGGAAGCAATCGGATTTCTAGCCTCTACGATATTGGTGTCAAAGAAGCATTCATTAATTCTTTAACCCAGCCAATTATTAATATGATGATGCTTTTATTCTTGGAAATTCTCGGCTACGGTTCAATCCGAGTAATGAATGGCTCACTTACGATGGGCGCTTTAGTTTCATTTTTAATGTACCTCTTCCAAATCATGAGTCCAGTAATTATCATCAGCCAATTCTTCAACGAATTATCTAAGACAAGTGGTTCAACTCAGCGGATCAATGAACCTGAAGAAATTGCTCAAGATGAGCAAAATGTAGATATCACCAACAAAGAACTTAAATTCGAACACGTCGATTTTTCCTACGAAGATGGCAAGCCAATCCTGCATGATATCAATGTTCAAGCCAAACCTAACACGGTCGTTGCCTTTGCCGGCCCTTCAGGAGGCGGCAAATCTACTATTTTTTCATTAATTGAACGTTTTTACAAACCAACTGCTGGTGAGATTACGATTGGCGGAGAAAATATTGATGAAATCAGTTTGGAAAATTGACGTAAACAAATTGGATTAGTTGGTCAAAATTCCGCTGTCATGCCGGGTACTATTCGTGAAAACTTGCTTTACGGGTTAGAACGTGAAGTTAGCGACGATGAATTATGGCAGGCACTTGATATGGCCTATGCCAAAAACTTTGTTCAAGAAATGGATGATCAATTAGACACTCAAATTGGTGAACGCGGAATTAAGCTTTCTGGCGGTCAAAGACAGCGAATTGCAATCGCCCGTGCCTTCTTGCGCAATCCCAAGATCTTAATGCTTGATGAGGCAACCGCCAGCCTTGACTCAGAATCCGAAGCAATGGTGCAAAAGGCCTTAAGTAGTCTGATGAAAGACAGAACCACTTTAGTTATCGCCCACCGTTTAAGTACAATCGTTGATGCTGATACGATCTATTTCATCGACCATGGCACCGTCTCTGGATCAGGAAAGCATGAAGAATTAATCAAATCTACTCCACTTTACGCAGAATATGTAAAGAATCAATTTAAGAAATAATCAAAAAGAGCTCAGTTCAAATGAACTGAGTTTTTTTGAGTGCTATCTTTTAATAAAAGTACCAGACTTGATGTGCTTTAAAATACCATAGCCAACACTCTTAATATGATTCTTGCTGCCATATGGTTGATTCAAGAACATCACAATCCCGTTCTTATTGTCCTTGGTCAATTGCATCCAGTTAACAAAGTGCGTATCGCCAAAGTTACCATATGCCAATTTTAAGGTGCCACCCTTCTTAAGATAAAAACCACCTGAATAGGTATTTACCTTAGAGTCTAAATGTGCCATGTAACTAAATTGGTTAGCTGATAAGATCTTGCCGTTATACATCCCTTGTTGAATCTTGTAATAATCGCCTGCAGTAGAGAACATATTGCCAGCACCAGGAAGCTGAGACACTACATTGGCATTTGCGTAGGCTGCACTACGATAGTTTTTACCATTGCGATACAAATATGAAATGGCATCAGTCTTTGAACGTGGAATGCTCTTATAAATATAAGTATGGCATAAGTGCAATGGCTTAATGATTCTGCTCTTTAGGTTAGCCGCATATGATTTACCAGTAACCTTACGAATAATTCCCGCTAATAAAACATAATTAGCATTATTATAGTTAAAACTATTTAATCCAGTATTACCTGACAAATTTGCTCTGGCAACGGTCCAATTAATTGCGCCACTTTCAGAGAATCTGACGCCGTAACTTGATTCTGTACCACTCACATTAATGCCTGAAGTATGGGTCATTAATTGACCTACTGTAATCTTAGAAGAATTTTTTAATAATGGATACCAACGAGAAATCTTGGTGTTCTGTGAAAACTTACCTTTATAAATAAGTTGTGTAATCATGGCCGCTGTAACCATTTTTTGTAGTGAGCCAACTGGATAAACCAACTTGCTGCTGCCATTTTTTAGATGACGCTTATAATAGCCGTACCCTATATTAACAGTCTGACGATGACCATTTTTTACGATAACGATTGAACCACGTAAATGGTTTTTCCTCATTGTTTTCTGGGCATAGCTACGCAATTGCTTATTACTATAAGCCGCCTTTATCGATTGTGTATTAAATAAACCGCAAAAGACAATGACTAATGCGGTTAAAAATAACCAGAATTGTTTCTTATGTTTCAAAATAAAGTACCCTCTTTGTCTTAAATCCTGGACTATTTTACCACAAAGAAAAAAAGCACCTAAGTGCTTTTTTCATATTTTCAATTAAATCAAGTTCATCTTAACCAAGTATTCCGCATTTTCAACGGTATTCCAAGCAGCACCCTTAAGCAGGTTATCTGCTACGACCCACATGTTAAATGCGCCTTTGTTTTCATAATCTGGACGAATACGACCTACAAAAGTCTCGCGCTTGCCTTCTGCGTTAATTGGTTGTGGGTAAATTTGATGCTTAATATCATCTTGTAAAACCACACCTGGGAAGTTTGCGACAGCATCCATGATATCTTGCGCAGTAGCACTTTCATCTTCAACAGTGAAGTAAACACTTTCGCCGTGGGCAATTGGCACAGGAACTCTAACACAAGTGGCGGTTACCTTGATGTCCTTAGCATTCATATCGCCTAACATAATTTTCTTAGTTTCGTGAATCATCTTCCACTCTTCATGTGAATAGCCACTGTCTTCTAAGACATCGATTTGTGGCAATAAGTTAAATGCCAATGGATAATGCTTCTTGTCACCCTTAGTTGGTAAAATTTGGGCGTCTTTTTGCATATCCTTGCCATCTAAGTAATCTTGCGCTTCCTTCTTTAATTCATTAATGGCAGCTTGACCAGCACCAGAAGCAGCTTGATAAGTTGAAACAATAATTTGCTTTAAACCAAATTTTCTTCTGATTGGTTCAAGAGCCATCACCATTTGAATTGTAGAACAGTTTGGATTGGCAATAATGCCATGATGAGTCTTCAATGCCTCAGGGTTAACTTCTGGCACAACTAATGGCACGTCTTCTTCCATTCTGAAGGCACTAGTATTGTCGACACAAACTGCACCTCTTTTAACAGCTTCTGGTAAAAACTTCTTAGAAACGGAGCCACCTGCTGAAGATAAAACTAAATCGATACCATCAAAAGAATCAGGCGTAGTTTCTTCAACGGTTAAATCTTGATTTCTAAATTTTAAAACAGTACCTGCTGAACGACTAGAAGCTAATAACTTGACGCTTTTTACTGGAATGGTTGACTTAGCTAATTGATCAATCATTCTTCTACCAACAGCACCAGTAGCACCTAAAATTGCAACATTATATTCCTTAACCATTATTCGTCCTCTTGTAAAAATTTCTTCATTCGCTTCATTGCTTCATGCAAGTTTTCATCACTTGATGCATAAGATAATCTGACATAGCCTTCACCACCAGGGCCAAATGCGCTGCCTGGAGTGATGCCTACCTTTTCTTTAAAAGCTAGATCCAACGCAAATTGCATATCATCTTGACCATATTTAGCGGGAATTTTAGCAAAGATGTAGAAAGCACCATCAGGTTTAACTGCTTGCATCCCCATCTCGGCTAATTTCTTTAAAACATAATCGCGTCGTTTTTGATAAACCACACGATATTGTTCTGGATCATCTAACCCATGCTCAAGTGCTTCAACTGCGGCAGCTTGTGATGAATCCGTCGTAGTCGTGACCATAAGGCCATGAACTTTACCAATTTCTGCCATAATTTTTGCAGGTCCGGCAACATAGCCTAAACGATAACCAGTCATCGCATGTGATTTAGATAAACCAGAGATATAAATTGCTCTTTCTGGAATTAAGCTGGCAATTGAAAAGTGTTTTACACCGTAAGTCAAAGTACTGTAAATTTCATCTGTAATAACATACAAATGATTTTCTTCAATTACCTTAGCTAAAGCTCTGATTTCATCTTCGCTATATTCAACTCCAGTTGGGTTGGTTGGATAATTCAAAATCACAGCTTTAATTGTCGGATTTTCTTTAATCGTTTCCTTTAATTTTTGTGGCGTTAACTTAAAACCATCCTTTGCCGTATTCATCAAAATATAATCGGCATCAGCCAGCGTAGCTACAGGCCAATACAATGAGAAAACCGGCGTAGGAATAGCAATCTTATCACCTGGATTGGTAATCGCATATAAAGTGGCATTAATCGCTTCCGTTGCTCCAACTGTTACTACGATTTCTGTTTCTGGATCATAATCAATGCCAGTTGCTTTTTTCAAATATTTACTGATGGCTTTTCTTAATTCAAGCTTTCCTTTTTGTGGAGCATAGTGAGAATCGTTATCTGCAATACTCTTGATCGCTGCCTGTTTGACATGCTCTGGAGTATTCATATCCGGTTCACCTAAGGTCAACTTGATAATGCCAGGAATAGTTGAAACTTTATTGTCGAAGATTCTAATTCCTGAAGCTTTTACGTTAGCAATCTTTTTGCTTAATCCTAAATCATTAGCTAATTCTGGCATAGGTTTCTCCTTTTATAAAATGTTTTCTAGTCCAACTACCAACTCATCGAGTTGATCAACTTTTTCTAAGGCTACTTTAACGCCGCCCATAAAACTTTCACGGTCAAAAGAATCTTGTCTGATAGTCAAGGCTTCACCAGGTCCACCAAACAAAACTTGTTCATGTGCAATATAGCCCGGCAAACGAACTGAGTGAATCTTAATCCCTTGATAATCTCCACCACGGACATTTTCTAAAGTTTCTACTTCATCTGGTGCCGTTTCATGTTCTGGTCTGTTTTGGGCAATCATCTTGGCAGTAGCTAAAGCAGTTCCTGATGGAGCATCCTTTTTATCTGCATGGTGCATTTCAATAATTTCAGCATCAGGGAAATATTTAGCCGCTTCTTTAGCAAATTTCATTAAAAGTACGGCTGACATGCCGAAGTTTGGTGCAATCAGGCCACCTACTTTTTCTTTTTGCGAAATTTTAATTAATTCTGCTTCTTGCTCATCGCTCATTCCAGTTGTACCAACTACTGGAGAAATATGATGCTCTAAAGCAAATTTAACATTGTCATATACGGCTTTAGGCGTAGTAAAATCAATCCAAATATCTGCTGCTAGATCAGGAATTTCAGCTAAACTTTGATAAATTTTAGCCCCTGCTGGTAAATTGTATTTTTGCGGATCGTTTGTAGCTGTGGGTGACATCCCCGCAACTAATTCAAAGTTATCTAAGCTATTCACCAAATTGACGGCTTTTTGTCCCATCGCACCAGTAAAACCAGCAACTAATACTTTTTTAGTCATCTTCTAGTTCCTTTCCTAAATCAAGTGGTAACTTTTGCATTAAAGCATTATCAGCTAAGCCTAAATGCTTTGCCAAACTTGTTTTTTCATCATCATTTAAACTTACTAGTGGCAAGCGGCAGCCACCCATATCAAAGCCTTGAGCACTAAGTACAGCCTTAACTGGTGAAGGTGATGGATACATAAATAATGCTTGCATCTTTGGTGTTAACCAACGCTGAATTTTTGCGGCCTTTGGATAATTTCCTTCATATAAGGAGTCGTACATTTGACGCATTTCCTTAGTATAAATGTGACTTGCAACTGAAATAACGCCGTTAGCACCTAGAAGACGTGCGGTTAAAGCCTGAGTATCTTCTCCTGTAAAGACTTGGAAATCATCATCTTTATGATCAATGATGTATTCTAATTCTTCCAAAGAGGCACATTGTTTGATTCCTTTAATATTCTTCAAATGCGATAATTGAACGATGGTCTCTTTTTCCATCTTGACGCCAGTTCTGCCTGGAATGTTGTAAATAATGATTGGCATTTGCGTCTTGTCATTAACAGCAGTAAAGTGAGCAATCATGCTACGTTGGTTGGGTTTATTGTAAGGTGGCACAACCACTAAGGCATAATCAATGCCATCGATTTTTGCCACTTCATTAGTAAATTTAATCGTTTCTTCCGTGTTATTGCTTCCTGTACCAGCAATAACAGGTACACGGCCATTAACAATTTGACCAAAATGTTTGTACAAAAATATTTTTTCATCATGACTAAGAGTAGGAGTTTCTCCAGTTGTTCCTCCCACAACAAAGCCATTGCATCCCAAATTGATTAAACGATTGACTAATTTTTCTAAAACGTCAAAGTCAATTTCATTATTTTCGTCAAAAGGCGTTGCAATCGCCGTTAATAAATCAGAATCAATTAATGTAGCCATCTTATTTCTCCATTCTACTAATTAAAAATCCCTTAATTGTATCAACGCCGCGCTGAATGCTCTTTTCATCCGGATTAAGCGTAGCTGAATGAAGTTCCGAATCAGGATCACCCACGCCTAGCCAAAACATCGTTCCTGGAAACTTGGCAAGCAAGAAGCCGAAGTCTTCTCCAGTCATTTTGGGTTCGGTCTCAATGTAATTAACATCCTTATTTTCTTTCATATAAGAAATAAAGTTTTGCGTTAATTTTGGATCATTTTCAACAGGCCAGTAGCCTCCTTGATTTAAGTCTAATTTAACTTGCATATTGTAGCTGCGAGCAATTCCTTCACATAGGTCGCGCAGTCTTTGATCAATTTTTAAGATCATTTCTTGCGTTAAGCCCCGCAGGGTTCCTTCAATTCTCGTGTGACCAGCAATCACATTTCTAATTGTACCTGCTTCAACTTTACCTAACGTAATTACGCCACTTTGAATTGGATCAATACTGCGTGAAATAATCGTTTGGATCTGCATAATCAAACTAGCTGCCGCAACAACCGTGTCATTAGCGTTTTGAGGGAAGGCAGCGTGACCGCCTTTACCAAAAAGATCGACGTTGATCTCGGTAGTTCCTGCAAACAAAGTACCCATTCGGCAGCCAATGCTCCCAGCTGGCAGGGCTGGATTATCGTGTAAGCCATAAAATTCATTGGGTTTAAATTTCCCTTGGAAAATACCCTTTTCATAGGCCTGCTTGCCACCACTTTCACTTTCTTCAGCCGGTTGGAAGAAAAACAGCAGGTTATCTTTTGGTTGCTGTTCACTAAAGTAGCTCAGTAGCCCTATTGCTACACTCATATGAATATCATGACCACAGGCATGCATTATGCCAGGAGTTTTTGAAGAAAATGGCAAACCTGTTTTTTCAGTAACTGGCAAAGCATCGATATCTGTTCGATAACCAATTGTTCGTTTAGGATCCTTGCCTTTGACTAAAACCAATAACGCTGTTGGTAAGCTTTCCGGTGTTTTGATCGTTAAATAATCTTGTTTAAAATTTTGAATTACTTCCAATAAATATGCATGAGTTTCTTTTTCCTGTAAGGCAAGTTCAGGAATTTCATGCAAATGTCTTCTTATTTTAATTAATTCATCTTCAGTTAAAACTGCCATGTTAAATCTTTCTTAGATCATCCTCAAGACCAGTCTTACTCTCGGTCTTTTCGTCAACTTTCTTAATCACTCTAGCAGGAACACCAGCTACCATCGTATGTGGAGCAACATCCTTAGTAACCACAGCACCAGCCGCAATTACGGCACCTTCACCGACATGAACTCCTTCGATTACTACGGCATTTGCTCCCATAACTACATTATCTTCAATTACAACTGGTTTAGCTGAAGCAGGTTCGATGACACCAGCCAAAACACTACCAGCTCCAATATGACAATGTTTACCAACAATGGCACGGCCACCTAAGACGGTACCCATATCGATCATCGTATCATCTCCGATTTCTGCACCGATGTTAATAATGGCCCCCATCATAATTACGGCATTTTTACCAATTGCTACTCGATCACGAATGATTGCACCCGGTTCAATTCGAGCATCAAATTTCTTTAAATCAACTAATGGAACAGCTGAATTTCTAGCTTCATTTTCGATGTGATAATCAGTAATCAGGGCTTTATTTTCCTTTAAAAATGGTTCAACGTCTTTCCAGTCGCCAAAAATCACACCAAAATCTTTTTCGGTAAAGTTATCAATTTCTTCAGGGAAATCAAGTTGATCAATCTCGCCTTTAATAAAAACTTTTACCGGCGTCTTCTTTGGTGCATTGCCAATGTATTCAATAATGCTTTTTGCGTCTAATTCTGCCATGCTTTTACCTTCCTATTATTTATTTTTATTAATCTTCATATGATTGATCTAAGTGGACTAAGTCTTCTAAGCTTTCTCTTTTGATAACTAGTTTTGCCTTGCAATTTTCGACAAAGACAACTGCTGGACGAGGATTACGATTATAGTTTGAAGCCATTGAATAACCATATGCTCCAGTATCAAGCATGGCCAACAATGAACCTGACTTGGTAGCTGGAAGTGCTTGATCCTCTGCTAAAATATCGCCGCTCTCACAATATTTACCAGCAATTCTGACATGCTCAGTAAGTGGAGCTTTCGGATCTGTGGTCAAAACTGTTTCGTATTTTGCACCATATAATGCTGGACGAATGTTGTCTCCCATTCCGCCATCGACAGTGACATATGGACGATAACCTGGAACTACCTTGCGACTGCCTGTCGTGTACAAGTTATAGCCAGCAGGGCCAACTATTGAACGACCTGGTTCAATATCAATTTCTGGTACTGGAAATGCAGCTTCCTTAGCTTCTTTTTTGATCGTTTCAACGATTGCTTGAACGAATTCTTCAGGTTTTAATGGATTATCTTCAGCGGTATATTTAATGCCAAATCCGCCGCCCACATTGATCACCTTGGCTGTATAGCCGTATTGGCTACGCCAATTTTCAGCTACTTCCATCAATTTTTTAGCAGCCATCTCAAAGCCATTTAATTCAAAAATTTGTGATCCAATATGAGCATGAATCCCAACCATATTCATTCTAGAATTAGCTAAAACCTGTTCTAGAGCCAAATCGGCTTGGCCTGATTCAAGATCAAAGCCGAACTTGCTATCCACCTGACCAGTTTGATCGTATTCATGCGTATGAGCTGAGATGCCTGGTGTGATTCTCAACATCACATTAATTTTGGCATCTTGTTCACGAAGCACCTTGTCCAATAATTTAATCTCATGGAAGTTATCAATAATAATTTTGCCTACATGATTTTTAACGGCCATTTCAATTTCAAAAAATGATTTATTGTTGCCGTGAAAACTAATTCTTTCTGTAGGAAAATTAGCCTTTAATGCAGTATAAAGTTCTCCTGCTGAAACGACATCAGTATATGCTCCCTCTTCATTAGCTACTTGATACATCGCAATACAAGCAAAAGCTTTGCTGGCGTAACTAACTGCGTAAGCAACTTTTTCTTTTTCAAATACCTTTTTAAAAGCTCTGATTTGATTGCGAATCTGTTCAACATCATACACTACTAGTGGCGTACCGTACTTTTGAGCTAACTCCACCGTATCGACACCACCAATAGTTAAATGTCCTTTTTCATTGATCTGATTTGCTAAAATTTGAGGATTCATGTTTCTGCTCCATTCTTATTTTGCCGAAACGCCAATCAAAAAATCCATTGTCTGCGCCAAACAAACAATGGATTAGTTTTTGCTTAATCTAATGGTCGATAGCGCTCCGCGATTAATTCGCGACAGTTCGCAACCTCTTCGATTGCGACCCAGCTTAATTCTTTGGCTTGAATAAGCTTCGGCAACTTCCCCTTTCACAATTAATCTTCATTGTGCCTAACTCATAATTGCTACTCTTGTCAGCTGCACCTCTATGATTTAACTGTAGTCTACAGTTTTATGAAATTTTAGTCAACAATTTTATTATAAAAATTTAATTTAATTTATATTTACATTATTATTCACGTTATTTTTGCACTTGATATTATCGCTATTTGAAACTGTCAAATCTTTTGTGTAAATAGATCTTTCTCGTAAATTGATTTTTTAATTATTTATTTAATCAAAGTAGGATTCTAAGGTGTCCTGAACCTG
>NZ_LARO01000120.1:0-1100 GCF_000980505.1 Lactobacillus sp. N54.MGS-719 | reverse complement strand
CTGCTGAAAAGATCTTGGCATCTATCTTTAAACCAATGATGAGCAGAATCATCTCGATGTCTAAAAACGATAATTCTTCAACCACTGTTGAAGTACCTAGCTTTAAAGGCATGACATATAAGCAGGCTGCAATTAAAGCAAATCAAGTTGGTTTGAATATAGTTAAAGTTGGCAGTGGCAAGCGTGTTACTGATCAAGGCATCAAGAAGGGCGAAAGATTAGAGTCAGGGGATAAGATATTTGTATCTACGTCAGGTAAAGTGACTTGCCCAGACATGCGTGGCTGGAGCATTAACGATTTGCATGAGTTCTCGAACCTCACAGACGTTAAATTTAGTATAAAGGGAACCGGAACTGTTGCTAGTCAAGATGTGGCTAAAGGAACAGAAATAAAAGCCGGACAGAAAATAAAAGTTAAGTTAAAGGAGTAGCATAGAATGAATATTATGCTGGCAAGCTGTATTGCCTTAGTTAGTTCACTGATTTTGACAGTGATTTTTGTACCGATGTTGATCAAATTCATGCGTTCACACCATGAAGGTCAAGAGATTCGTGATGAGGGTCCTAAATGGCACCAGAAGAAGTCTGGTACGCCAACTATGGGAGGAACAGTTTTTGTTATTGCTGCTGTTGTTTCCGTTATTTGGGTTGCTGCATGGCAACATAGTTTAAATAAAGTAGTCTGGATTCTGATTATCAGTTTATTGGGCTACGGTATTATTGGTTTTCTTGATGATGGAATCAAGCTTTACTTCAAACGTAATTTAGGTTTGAGAGCATGGCAAAAATTAGCTCTTCAAATTATTATTGCGATTGTAATTGTTATGATTGCTTCAAGTGATCATTTCCAATTTGGCTTGTACATTCCTTTCGCCGGAGTTGTACATAGCGTAGTTTTATTCATCATTTTCATTATTTTCTGGCTGGTTGGTTTCTCAAACGCTGTTAACTTGTCAGATGGACTTGATGGTTTAGCAACTGGCTTATCGGTTGTGGCTTATGGTACTTATGCTTATATTGCATTTAAACAAAAGAATTTTGCTGTTTTGGCCTTTTGTATGAGTGTAATCGGTGGTTTAATTGCCTTCTTTATTTTCAAC
>NZ_LARO01000037.1:0-13536 GCF_000980505.1 Lactobacillus sp. N54.MGS-719 | reverse complement strand
TAATGACTTTTTACAAGTACTCTCAACTGCACTAATCAAAAACCACGATTTAGTAGTTGCCGAGGAATTAAGAAACAGAAACCTGTTAAAGAATCATGCTTTGTCGCAATCAATTTCTGATGTCGGCTGGCGTAGTTTCCTGAATATGCTGGCTTATAAGGCAGATCTATATGGTAAAGAATTTCTAACAATTGATCCTAAATATACTACTCAACGCTGTCATGCTTGTGGCAGTATTATGGGCCAAAATGGTTATAAGAAATTAACCCTTAAGGATCGGGAGTGGACTTGTCCAATTTGTCGAATGCCCCATATTCGTGATTGGAATGCGGCAGTGAACATCTTAGAAAAAGGATTAAGCAAGTGGCAAAATCCTAAAATAAAAAAAGCAGCCTAGAAAGGCTGCAGTCCGTTAGCAACTCGCGGACTTAAAAGGCTTTGGTAATTAGACGACCTCTATCGGCAATAGTCAAAAGACTATTGCTGGTAAGTCAAGTCCGTATCTAAGCAAGTTGGTGTTCTGGTTAGCGCAAGCTAACGAGCCACTAAGCCCTAGACTTCAGTCTAGGGTAGTTGACTTATTAAGTTAGTTGATAAAAAGCATCGAGAATTCTTTATTCAAATTAAGGATGAATGGGAAACTATTTTCTTAAATTTAAGAGGTAAGAATCTTAAATTAGTTAAAGAACTAGCTCGAAGTGAAGGTTTATTTCTACAAAAGATAAAAGACCGCCACTGGGATTGGGAAGATTTGCCAAAATCTTGGCAAGATAAGTCTTATAAGAAATGGAAGAAGTTTTATCAGAAATAAAATGAAATATATTATTGGCATGGATGTCGGTACAACGGCAACTAAAGGCGTACTTTATGATGAAAAGGGTAAGGCTGTTTTTTCGGCTAGTAAGGGTTACCCATTAATTCAAACTAAAATAGGACAAGCTGAAGAAGATCCTAAGATGATTTTTGATGCAGTTCAAGAAATTATTTTTGCTTTAGCGCAGAAGGTAGACGGTGAAATTGCGGCTATCTCTTGGTCTAGCCAGATGCATAGCTTGATTGGCTTAGGCAAAGACAATGACCTGTTAACTAATAGCATTACGTGGGCAGATAATTGTGCGAAGAATATTGTCCAGGATGCGAAAAGAAGTGGTTTGGCGCAAAAGATTTATCGAAAAACAGGGATGCCAATGCACCCGATGGCACCAATTTATAAACTTTTGTGGTTAAAAGATAAAAAGCAGGAGCTGTTTAACCAAGCTGAAAAATGGATTGGGATCAAGGAATATTTGATCTTTCGTTTAACAGGTAAGCTAGTCGTCGATACTACGATGGCGGCTGGGACAGGGATGCTCAATCTTGAAACACTAACTTGGGATCAAGAATTGTTGGATCTGTTAAATGTAAAGCGAGATCAGCTACCTGAAATAGCACAGCCGACGGAAATTATCGCTCCTATTAAAGAGGATTATGTGCAAAAACTAGGGATAAATCCTGATACTAAAATTGTTTTAGGAGCCAGTGATGGCTATTTATCTACAATTGGGGTTAACGCAATTGATAGTGATCATTTTGCTTTAAATGTAGGTACGTCAGGCGCGGTTAGAACAATCGTTGATCAACCTAAGATCGATCAAAAGGCTAGTTATTTCTGTTATCCAGTTGATAAAAAACATTATCTATTGGGTGGTCCAGTAAATAACGGCGGGATCGTATTTAATTGGGCACGTCAGACCTTGTTTGATGCCGATGAGACACCGCAAGATTATTTGGATGTTGCGCAAACTGCTTCAGCAGGAAGCCGAGGCTTAATCTTTTTGCCTTACTTAGGCGGAGAACGTGCTCCAATTTGGGATGCCAATGCGTGTGGTTCATTTGTTGGCTTAACGCGCATGCATCAAAAGCCTGAAATGGCGCGAGCAGTAATTGAAGGTATTATTTTTAATCTGTATGATGCGGCCTTTAGTTTGATTAAAAATACGAAAAAGCCAGTCGCAATTAATGCAACTGGTGGCTTCTTAAAGAATGATTTTGTAAGACAGCTTTGTGCTGATATTTTTAACGTGCCGATTGTGACCATGAAAGAGCAACAGAGTGGGACGCTGGCTGCTATGTTTTTGACAAGACAGGCGTTAGGTCTTAATGAAAAACTAAGTGAGATTAAACAATTTGATCAAATAGACAAAGTGTATTTCCCTAATCAAAAAGAAGCAGCTGTTTATCAAAATTTGTTCCCACTTTATTGTGAAGTCAAAAATGCTTTGGCTGCTTCTTATAGAAAATTTGTGAATAAAGATTAATCATTAATTGGCATCATTTCGATGTAGCCTCTTGTTCCAATTTTATTCCTCATTACATGTTGTATTATGCCGAATTATCTAGAAAAGTACTCGACTTATTTTGCCATAAAAAAATCTCTTCAGGATTACCCGAAGAGATTTTTAGTTTGTCTTTAAATATTTATTTTTAGGCGTTCTTAACGTCTTCAACGATTTGATCAACAGTCATACGGTTATCTTTCAAAATGTCTTTTAATGGAACTTGATCAGTGTAAACACGTTTTTGACCGTAATTCAAAACTTTGACGTCTTTGTCACCGAGGTATGAAGCAACCTTTTCACCAAAGCCACCGTCTAAAATGTTGTCTTCAAGAGTTACGATAACTTTGTTTTCATCAGCTAATTTATCTAATGAAGCGGTGTCTAAGACATTAGCTGAAATTGGGTTAACCAAACTTGCACCGAGTTTTTCAGCAACTTCTTTACCAAGCATTTCGTACATGTCACCTAAAGCCAAAACTGCGACGTCGTTACCAGGCTTGATATCATATTTGATTTCTGAGTAATCACGACTAACATCTTTGCCTGCAGGAACACGCTTAGTTGGCATCTTGATTGCAACTGGGTGCTTTCTTTGCTTAATAGCCCATTCCATCATGTCTTTTTCTTCAGCCAAGGTGGTAGGGGCAAGGTAGATCCAGTTAGGTAAATTAGAAATCATTACTTGATCAAAAATACCAAGGTGGGTCTTACTTGTACCAGACATTCCGCCACCGGCAACCATCATGACAACAGGCAAGTCGTTTGCGGCAACGTCGTGTGATAATTGGTCAAAGGCACGTTGTAAGAAGGTTGAATTTTCAAACAATACTGGAACTGCACCTTCCTTAGCCATACCTGCAGCAAAGGCAACAGACTCTTGCTCGGCAATACCTACATCGTGGTAGTTTTCAGGATATTTATTCTTAATTTCATCAAGACCAAAGACACCAGGAATTGCAGCATCGATAGCCATGATCTTTTCACCATTTTCAATGTGCTTCTTCATTACATCCATTGCAACAGAATTTGCAGTTGGACCTTCTGGGGCTGGAACAGTTGTCTTGTCGGTCTTTAAATCAAATGGCATTACCCAGTGGTGAGCTTCTTCATTGTCGATAGCTGGTTCATAGCCCTTACCTTTCAAGGTGTTGATATGAAGCAAAATTGGGTGATCTACATCTTTAACTGCCTTGAAGGCATCAATCATTGATTTAACATCGTTACCATCAGCAACGTAGCGGTAGTCAAAGCCCATTGCAGTAAATGGGTTTTCTTTAGTTTCACCATTTGAATCACGCAATTTCTTTAAAGCGGTGACTAAACCACCCACGTTTTCGTCGATGGACATTTGGTTGTCGTTAACTACGACAACAATGTTGTGCTTTTCAATAACTGCGTTGTTTAAACCTTCATAAGCTAAGCCGCCAGTCATTGAACCATCACCGATTAAAGCCATGATGTTTTCGTGTCTACCCATTAAATCTCTAGCTTTAGCCATACCTGTTGCTAAAGCAATTGAAGTAGAGGTGTGACCTACAGCGTAGTAGTCATATGGACTTTCATCTGGGTTAGTATATGGAGTTACGTCTTCGTAATGATCTGGATCAATCCAGGCAAGAGCACGACCAGTCAACATCTTGTGTGGGTAAGTTTGGTGAGAAACATCCCAAACGATCTTGTCTTTAGGTGCATCAAAAACGTAGTGGTAAGCAATAGTTGCTTCTACGATACCCAAGTCTGGACCAAGGTGGCCACCTTCAGCTGCGTCTTTTTCGAGAATTAAGGTTCTAATTTCTTTAGCTAATTCTTCCATTTCAGGAATGGAGAGCTTCTTTAAGTCTTTAGGACCAGAAATTTTATTTAATAAATATTCTGGGTGTTTATTCATAATAAGTTTCCTTTCTGCAAAATATTCATACTTATTACTCACACTTATTATAGATAAGTAGGACGCATAATTAAAATATAAAAATGGAATAGGTTATCATTAGTTTTGTTTATTGACGCAAGAGGGCAGATCAGTATACAATACTCCTTAAGTATGTGTTTTAATAAAAGTTTGGAAGTGAGATTATGGCAGTGAAAAAAGCAGCCTTAGCCTGCAGCGTATGTGGGTCACGCAACTACTCAATCACCGCAAGTAAGAATCGCACTCAGCGACTTGAACTGAAGAAGTTCTGCAAGCATTGCGGTAAGATGACTTTGCATAAAGAAACGAGGTAAAGAAGTTAATGATTAAGTTTTTTAAGAGTGTAGCTCAAGAAATGAAGATGGTTACTTGGCCATCAGCTAAGCAAAACAGACACGACACTGCAATTGTTATTACTAGTTCAATTTTATTTGCAGCATATTTAGGCGCTCTTGACTGGCTCTTCAGTTGGTTAACTCAAAGAATTATGTAATCGTAGGTAATAGAATTTACCTTTGATTCATGCTATAATAATAAAAGCGAAGAAGAGAAACCTCTGAGTAGAGGTTTTTTTGTTTACCGAAATTAAGGAGAAGTCAAAATGGTCGAAACAGCTCAAAAGAAATGGTATGTATTGCATACTTATTCTGGTTATGAAGACAAAGTTAAGTCAGACTTGCTTTCACGTGCACAAAGCATGGGGATGCAAGACTACATCTTCCGTGTAATGGTTCCAGAAGAAGAAAAAGTGGAAACTGTTCGCGGCAAGAAGCAAGAAGTTGAAGAAAAGATTTTCCCAGGTTACGTTTTAGTAGAAATGGTAATGACTGACGAAAGTTGGTTTATCGTAAGAAACACACCAAACGTAACTGGATTTGTCGGTTCACACGGTGGTGGTTCAAAGCCTTCACCACTTCTTCCAGAAGAAGTTGAACGTTTGCTTAAGAACCAAGGCCAACCTGCTAAGGAACCAACTGCTAACTTCGATATTGGCGAATCAGTAACTATTACTGAAGGTGCCTTCAACGGTATGGTTGGTAAGATCACTGACATTCAACCTGATAAGTACAAATTATATGTTTCAGTTGATATGTTTGGTCGTGCAACTACTGCTGAACTTGACTACGATCAAGTTAAGAAGTTGGGCGAAAACGAATAATTGTAAATTATTGTTGTAATTGTACTGAAACGATGTTATTCTAATACGGTACGTTTATTATTGTGGGAGGAGAAAAAGGAAAATTCTCCATTTTAACCGCATCACGGAATCAAGGAGGTTTTGACCGTGGCAAAGAAAGTTATTAACGTAGTTAAGTTACAAATTCCAGCTGGCGCTGCAACCCCTGCACCTCCAGTTGGTCCTGCTTTGGGTCAAGCTGGTATTAACATTGTTGGTTTTACTAAGGACTTCAATGCTAGAACTGCTGACCAAAAGGGCATGATTATCCCTGTAGTTATTACTGTTTACGAAGACCGTTCATTCGAATTCGTAACTAAGACTCCACCAGCACCAGTACTTTTGAAGCAAGCTGCTAAGATCAAGAAGGCTTCTGGTGAACCTAACACCAAGAAAGTTGGTAAGGTAACCAAGGACCAAGTCAAGGAGATTGCCGAGACTAAGATGAAAGACCTTAACGCTGCTGACATCGAAGCTGCTATGCGCATGGTTGAAGGTACCGCTAGAAGTATGGGTATCGAAGTCGAAGACTAATCCTGTTATTTAGGTAACACATTAGGTGGGAGAGTTAGAGAAGCTCGTTTGACCACATATACAAGGAGGAAATCACATGCCAAAGCATGGTAAGAAATATTTAGATGCTGCCAAGAAGGTAGACTCAAATAAATTATACTCAGTAGCAGAAGCTATGAAACTTGTTAAGGAAACTTCATACGCTAACTTTGACGCTACAGTTGATGTAGCTTACAACTTGAGCGTAGATCCTAAGCAAGCAGACCAACAAATTCGTGGTTCACTTGTTTTACCAAATGGTACTGGTAAGACTCAAACCGTTGTAGTATTTGCTGAAGGCCCACAAGCTGATCAAGCTAAGGCTGCAGGTGCTGACTTTGTTGGTTCAGACGACTTAGTACAAAAGATTCAAGACGGTTGGTTAGACTTCGACGTTGTAGTTGCCACTCCAATGATGATGGCTAAGGTAGGTCGTTTAGGTCGTATTCTTGGACCTAAGGGCTTAATGCCAAACCCTAAGACTGGTACTGTAACTATGGACATCGAAAAGGCTGTTAAGAATGTTAAGGCTGGTCAAGTAGAATACCGTGTTGACCGTCAAGCTGCTATTCACACTCCTATTGGTAAGGTATCATTTACTGAAGACCAATTAGTTGAAAACTTTGACGCTTTACGTGATGTAATTTTACGTGCACGTCCTGCTTCAGCTAAGGGTCAATACATTAAGAGTGTTGCAATTTCAGCAACCTTTGGTCCTGGTATCAAGCTCGATCCATTAAACTTGAACTAATTTAAATATATTTTAATAAGCGCTCCGTGTTATAGCGGGGCGCTTTTTTGTATGGTATTATTAACTTATCTTTGCGATCAAATCTTAAATATAAGGGGAAGATTAGCAGCCAATAAAAATATAGATAAACATAGAAAAAATAGTAAAAATCAGTTTCACTTAGAAAGTTAAACATGGAAAATGAAGCTGAGTAAAATTTAATATTTTGTTCGCTTGTATTAAATTGCCTGTCTGCTAAACTGACGTTCGATTGAGGAGAAAAGGCAATTTAAAACACAAGTAGTTAAGCTAAAAGTAAATAAAGCAATGCAGAAGCATCTTAATGCATTATGTGACTATCGCAGATACTGCTGGAATAAGGGCCTGGAAACTTGGCAATTAATGTATGAGGCTTACACCCTAAATGCTAAAGATAACTCTAGCCCTAATGAACGCAGAGTTCGTGATGAATTAGTAGTTAACAAGGCAGATTGGCAATATGATTTGTCTGTTAGGTGTCTTCAATTAGCTATCAAAGATTTAGCTAATGCTTGGAAAAATTCTTTGACAAGTCGCAACCTGATTGGGACAAGCCTAAATTTAAATCAAAGAAGGCTCCACGGCAAGGCTTTAAAACAGATCGAGCTAAAATTATTAATGGCAAGCTTCGGCTTGATAAGCCAATGAATATTTCCAAAGATAATTGGTTCGATCTAGCAAGCTATGAAGCTTTAAAGATGAACCAAGTTAAAGTGATAAGCATCTTTAAAGAAAATGAGACTTATTATGCAGCCTTGTCTTATGAAGAGAAAGTTACTGCTAAGACTAAAACCCATCAAAAAACTGCAGTTGATGTTAATGTCGGTCATTTCAACTATACAGAGGGTCAAATCAATGTCTTGCCAGCCAAATTGCAAAAGCTCTATAAGCGAATTAAGCAATATCAAAGAATGTTAGCCCGTAAAAGAGAAATTAATGGTAAGCTAGCTATTAAATCAAATAATTACTTAGCAGTGAGAATCAAACTGCAAAGAGATTATCGTAAAATAGCTAATATCCAAAATGATCTTTTACAAAAATTCACTACCAAGTTAGTGAATAATTACGATCAAATTGTAATTGAAGATTTGGCAATCAAAAAAATGATGATGACGCATGTAGCTTCAAAAGGCATGTAAAGATCACTTTTTAGCAGATTCAGACAGATATTAACTTACAAGTGTGAATGGTATAGCAAAAAAATTAATCTTAGCTGATAAAACCTATTCATCAACACAAAGATGTACAAAGTGTGGTTATGTCAAAAAAGGTGATGAAAAGATTACTCTGCAGGGAAATAGGAAGCATGGTACAAAGCATAATGAGTATATCTGTTATCAGTGTGGCTATAATAATGATAGAGATGAAAATGCAGTATTAAATCTTTTAGCTTTAGCAAAATAAAGAAAATAATCGGGGTTGGCTAGGTCCTTAAGCTGTAAGAGTTAGTCAATGCGATTACTCCTAAATTGGAATATCGGAATACTGGTATTGATGACAGTAAATAAAATAAAGAAAGGAAAATATACATCTTTCTAATATGTAGAAAAACTAATTATTTTACATATTTCCATGTTTTATATAGCAAAGGCAATGAGAAGGCATTCGATAGGAAAATTAATCATACTTTTGTTGTTGACATTGGTTGCTACAACCGCTTGTGCCAATAATGGTTCAAAAATTACGATTGTTGGTTCAAGTGCCATGCAACTTTTAGCCGAACAAGCAGGCAATGATTATCGCTTAAGTCATTCTAATAGCAACATTGTTGTTCAGGGTGGTGGTTCCGGTACTGGACTTAGCCAAGTTCAAGCTGGCGCAGTGCAAATTGGGACTTCTGATGTGTTTGCGGAAACTCAAAAAGGAATTCAAGCAAATAAGCTAAAAGACTATAGAGTAGCCGTAGTTGGAATTGTACCTATTGTTAATAAAGATGTTGGTATAAAAAATATTACTACCAATGAACTAAGCAAGATCTTTACAGGAAAAATTACCAATTGGAAACAACTTGGTGGCAAAAATGAAGCAATTACTGTAATCAACCGTTCAAAGGGTAGTGGTACTAGAGGTACTTTTGAAGATATAATTTTGCGAGGTCAAAAACCAATTAAGTCTCAAGAACAAGACTCAAACGGGGCAGTAAAGAAAATTGTCAATAGTACTCCGGGAACCATCAGTTACTTGTCATTCCCATATGCTCACGACACTCATATTCAAAAATTGAGTATTGATAATGTTAAACCAACAAACAAAAACATTACTACTAATAAATGGAAACTTTGGTCATATGAGCATATGTATACTAAAGGCGAACCTAATAAGCAAACTAAAGCCTTTATTAAGTATATGCTCGGCAAAAAGGTACAAAAAGATCTTGTGCCTAAGATCGGTTATTTGAGTATTAATGATATGAAAGTTACTCGTAATAGTAAAAATCAAGTTACGCAAATAGGAAAATAGTTTATGGAGAACAAAGAAGATTTAAAAAAGGTTGTTGATCAGGCGATTGCTGAACAACAGGTCCCTCACGTTAAATTAAATAAGATGGGACCGAGTAGTGTTGACATTGATAAGTTAACTAAACCTTCTAAAGAAACTCATCAAGAGTACTGGGGTAAAGGCTTAACTTACTTCGCAATCGGTTTGATCATTGTTTTGGTGGTTTCCATTATCGGCTTTGTAGGTTACCACGGTTTAGCTACTTTTGTGAGCGATCATGTTAATGTGTTCCATTTCTTAACTTCTACAGATTGGGATCCAGGTGAAGGCAAGAACCATGTCGGTGCTGCAGTAATGATTGTTACTTCATTTGCGGTAACGCTTTTGGCAGCTTTGATTGCTACACCATTTGCGATCGCAATTGCTCTTTTCATGACAGAGTATTCATCTAAAAAGGGTGCAAATTTCTTACAATCAGTTACTGAATTGCTTGTAGGTATTCCTTCCGTTGTTTATGGTTTCTTGGGTTTAACCATTATTGTTCCTGCAATTAGAAATCTATTTGGCGGAACAGGTTTCGGTATTTTAGCGGCTACTTTAGTTTTGTTCGTAATGGTTTTGCCAACGATTACTTCATTAACAGTAGATAGTTTAAAGGCAGTACCAAGTCATTTTAGAAAAGCTTCAATGGCACTTGGTGCAACTCACTGGCAAACTATTTATCATGTTGTTTTGCGAGTAGCTACTCCTAGAATTTTAACTGCTGTTATTTTCGGTATGGCCCGTGCCTTTGGTGAAGCCTTAGCCGTACAAATGGTAATCGGTAACGCAGTTTTGATGCCATACAATTTGGTCAGTCCATCTGCAACATTAACGAGTCAATTAACAAGTCAAATGGGTAATACGGTTATGGGCACATTGCCTAACAACGCATTATGGTCATTGGCATTGCTTCTTTTGATCATGTCTTTAGTCTTTAACTTCCTAGTTAAATTAGTAGGAAAGAGAGGTCAAAAGTAGAATGGACGCAAAAAAGAGAGATAAATTAGCAACAGTTATTATCTATATTTTAGTTGGCATCGTTGTTTTGATCTTGGCGGGCATTTTGGGTAATATCCTGATTACTGGTATTCCTCATTTGTCATGGCACTTTTTAACCTCTGAGGCTTCATCTTATCAAGCTGGTGGTGGGGTTAGAGATCAATTATTCAATTCATTGTATTTATTAATCCTGACCACGATTATCTCATTGCCAATCGCGTTAGGCGCAGCTATTTATCTAGCTGAATATGCCAAGGATAATTGGATAACTAATTTGATTAGAACTACTATTCAAATTTTGAGTTCATTGCCATCAATCGTTGTTGGTTTGTTTGGTTACTTACTCTTCGTAGTTCAATTTGGCTTTGGCTTCTCAATTATTTCTGGTGCGCTTGCGTTAACTTTCTTCAATTTACCTATTTTGACTAGTAACATTGAAGAAGCAATTAAAGGCGTGCCACAAGATCAGCGTGAAGCCGGGCTTGCTTTGGGATTATCCAACTGGAAAACGATCCGTGGCATCGTATTACCAGCAGCTTTACCAGGTATTTTAACTGGGATTATTTTAAGTGCAGGTAGAATTTTCGGTGAAGCGGCTGCCTTAATTTATACAGCTGGTCAAAGTGGTTCTACTGTAAATTATGCAGATTGGAATCCATTTAGTCCGACTAGTCCATTAAATGTAATGCGTCCAGCTGAAACTCTGGCTGTGCATATTTGGAAAGTAAATACAGAAGGTATTATTCCAGATGCCACAATCGTTTCGGCTGCTACATCAGCATTACTTGTTATCGTAGTAATTGTATTTAATTTAGGTGCGCGTTATTTGGGTAATAAATTGTACCGTAAGTTAACCGCAGCTAAATAAGGTGATGTAATGCAAGATTTAGAACAAAGCTATGTAAAAACTTTTGCTAAAGATGATTTGGAATTATCCACCAAAGACTTAAGTGTTTTATATGGTGGAAAAATTCAGAAATTGTTTGATGCTAGTTTACAATTCAAGAAAAATACAATCACAGCTTTAATTGGTGCTTCAGGTTCAGGTAAATCTACCTTTTTACGCTCACTAAATCGGATGAATGATCGAGTAGCAACAGTAAAAGGAGAAATCTGGTTCCACGGTTTGGACGTAAATAAGCCAAATATCAATGTTTATGAATTAAGAAAAAACATTGGAATGGTATTCCAGCGACCAAATCCATTTCCTAAGTCAATTAGAGAAAATATTGTTTACGCTTTAAAAGCAGACGGACAAAATGACAAAGAAGAACTAGATAAAATAGTTGAAGAAAGTTTGCGTGCCGCCGCATTATGGGACGAAGTAAAAGACAAGCTTGATAAAAGTGCTTTGGATCTTTCAGGTGGACAGCAACAGCGTTTGTGTATTGCTCGTGCATTAGCTGTTAAGCCAGAAATTTTACTTTTAGATGAACCAGCAAGTGCGCTAGATCCAGTATCTACTTCGAAGCTAGAAGATACATTAAAGCAGCTTCGCAGTAAATATACTATGATTATGGTTACGCATAACATGCAGCAAGCTTCAAGAATTAGTGATTATACGGCGTTTTTCCATTTGGGTCATGTGATTGAATATAATACAACTGCAGATATCTTTACTAATCCTAAAGGAAAGATTACTGAAGATTATATTCAGGGAAGTTTTGGTTAAAATGACAACAATTATTACAGCAAAAGATGTACATCTAAAATATGGTGACTATGAAGCACTTCATGGGATCAATCTTAATTTTCAGGAAAAAGAATTAACGGCATTAATTGGACCATCAGGATGTGGTAAGTCTACTTTCTTGCGTTGCCTTAATCGGATGAACGATGATATTGAAAATATCAATATTACAGGTGAGATTAAGTTTGAGGGACAAGATATTTATAGTTCCAAGATGGATTTGGTAGAATTGCGCAAGAACGTCGGAATGGTGTTCCAACAACCAACCCCATTTCCATTCTCAGTTTATGACAATGTGGCTTATGGTTTGCGAATTGCTGGTGTAAAAGATAAAGATTTAATCGATCAACGTGTTGAAGAAAGTCTGAAGCAAGCCGCAATTTGGAAAGAAACTAAGGATAACTTGAACCGCAATGCGCAGGCCTTTTCAGGTGGACAGCAACAGAGAATTTGTATTGCTCGTGCGCTAGCTGTCAGACCTAAAGTTGTTCTTCTTGATGAGCCTACGAGTGCGCTAGATCCAATCTCAAGTAGTGAAATCGAAGAAACCTTGATGGATTTGAAGCACCAATATACTTTTATTATGGTTACCCACAACTTGCAACAAGCGGGTCGTATTTCCGATCAAACAGCCTTTTTGATGAATGGTGACTTAATCGAAGCAGGCAAGACTGAAGAAATGTTTATTGCACCTAAGAAGCAAATTACAAGTGATTACCTTAACGGGCGTTTTGGTTAAATTTTGAGGTATAAAGATGCACGAAATATTTTTAGATGAATTAAAGAAATTAAACACGCAATTTATGGAAATGGGTGTTTTTGTAAATGATCAAATCGATCAAGCCACACGCGCATTTGTTGATCATGATAAGAAGACAGCTCAATCTATGGTTGATAATGAAGAAAAGACTCCTACTGAATCAATCGATATTCAAAAAAAGGCCTTGAAATTAATGGCCTTACAACAACCAGTAGCTACTGACTTCAGAGTAGTTATTAGTATTTTGAAGGCAACAACTGATTTGGAAAGAATCGGTGAAAATGCCATGAGTATTGCTCTTGAAACAATTCGTGTAAAGGGTAATCCAAGAATTCCTGAAGTTGAAGAGATCATTTCAAATATGACTCACAATGTTCGTCACATGCTTATTCAAATTTTGACGGCTTACGTACAAGATGACGAAAAAATGGCCAAAGAGGTTGCCAGTCGTGATGGCATTATTGACCATGATTATGTACGCGCAAGAAAGTTAATTGTTGATGGAATTGAGGACGATCCATCCAAAGCTGCAGCTTCATCAAGTTACTTTGTAGTAACTAGATTGCTAGAACGAATTGGTGACCACATCGTTAACTTGGCTAGTTGGGTAGTTTACAAGACTACTGGTGAACTAGAAGAGTTGACTAACGCAACAGAGAATCAAACTTTATAAAATAGAGGGACAATATGTCCCTCTATTTTTTGATTAATAATAACTATACGTTATTTATGATCATACTATAAAAAAGTGACCATATTCAATTTACTTTTAAACAGATGATGGAGACTGTAAAATAGTTTGTGTAAGGATGAATGATTCCTTAAATTTATTTCTTTAAACATTAGAAAAAGGAGTTCCTTTCTCGTATGATTGGTTTGAA
>NZ_LARO01000039.1:0-14147 GCF_000980505.1 Lactobacillus sp. N54.MGS-719 | reverse complement strand
TATTTAACTCGATTCTCCGGGAGCCATTTCCCGATTAGGCCTGTATTTCAAAATAAAATTGCTTAAAATCGTTGATAACACTTGACTTAGAGTAGAAAATGCGGTTGGCAAAGCTGGCGGAAAATGGATCGTGGGTAACCATCAAAGTAGTTACGCCATCGTTTTTGTTTAAGTTTTCCATTGTATTTAAAAGTTCACGGGCACTCTTAGAGTCCAGCGCACCGGTTGGTTCATCGGCTAACAGCATGGCTGGTTCGTGAACAAGTGCGCGAGCTGAAGCAACACGCTGCTTTTGACCACCAGAAATTTCAGCTGGATATTTGTCCAAAATTTCTTTAATCCCCAACTTAGCTGCAATTTTATCCACAAGTGGATTAATGCGATTAGTTGAAATACCGCGCAAGCTGAGTGGCAACGCAATATTTTCACGGTTGGTCAAATTTTCCAATAAGTTGAAGTCTTGGAAGATAAATCCAATTTCCTTACTACGGAAGTCAGCCATTTGGTTGGCATTTAAATTGCTGATGTCTTTACCGTTGATAAAAACTTGGCCGGTAGTTGGCTTATCAAGCGTTGAAAGAATGTTTAACAAGGTAGTCTTACCAGAGCCTGAAGCACCCATGATTGCGACGAATTCGCCTGAAGTGACCTTGAAGTTGATGCCTTTCAAAGCTTGGTATTGTTTTTCGCTTTTTTTCCCGTAAGTCTTGGTGATATTGTCCACCACAAGAATTTCATTCATTTTAAAAACCTCATTTTTCTGCTTTTTGTTTTACTGTATTATCTAATTAATACAGTAATATGATATTACAATTTTGTCAATCTGTTTTTGGCACAAAAAAAGCTTTCCCACTTTTTAACAAGTGGAAAAGCCTATAACATCAAGCTTTAATTGCTAGTTTTTGTTTTGATTAATCTGCACTTTCCTAAAGTTTGAATCTCTTGTTGACCATCGACTTGATGGAAAATAGCGTTCTGGTATGACAACTTCTCTTTCTTTTTGCTCTTGTCCTTAAACTTTCTGATAAAGGTTACTTCATAGTTCACATTGCTGTAATTGCGTTCGCCTGGCAAGACTGAGATTACCTTCACCTTCACGCTGTACTTCTTAAGATTCTTTTTCTTCTTCCAAGCCTTAACTTGCTTAGCAATCTTCTTGTAGTCGGCATTATCTTCACCATTTTCAAAGGCTTCGGCGTCTGGCTCCTTGAAGTTGTTGTAGAGCATTCTAGCGGCATCCCCCGCCTGAATCAAACCAGGCCAGATCGGATTGACAATGTAGTCGCCTTCCTCATCTTGGTAGACGTCCTTTTCGCTGTTGCCTTGGTAAGTATCGGCGGTATTGTCGTAGTCGGTCACATCATCTTCACTATCGCTAAATTCTGAGCTGATTGATTGTGACAAGTCTCTAACCGTTTCGGACTTGATCTTCTTGCCGTTAACGGTGCTTTGGATGTAGATTTCCATGCGCTTAGCAATTGGATAGTCTTTAAAAGTATAATTACCGTACTTGTTGAGCTTACCTACCTTACGGTCGTTGACGTAGATGACGCCGTTAGGCACGCTGCGGATTTGGAACGTAGCCGTCTTGATATTCATATCGACGGTCTTGTTGGACCAAATATTGACGATTGAATCGGCATCAAGCTTGCGGCCGTTAACCGTTGATTTAACTGAAATGTGGTAGCGTCCTGGGAAAACCATGCCTAAATCTTGGTAGTAGTTCTGGTTGCCACCTTCCATTTGACCATAATTTTTGTGGTTAATCATCAAAGTTGAACCAGCGTGGTTGGTCTTAATCTGCGTACGATAGACTTGCACACGCAGCGTGTATTTTGGAAAGAACAGGAAATATCTGCCGGATTCTACCAACTGAATTTCGCCGCTATCACGGTTGTGACGCAAGTTATAAGCTAAACGGTTAGCAGCTTGCTTGTGCTCTTTAAAATAGCTTTGGAGCGGTTTTAAACTGCTATCGGTGACGTTCATATCTGGCGTTGAAGCTGTTACGTATTTTGCCATTCCAGTTTTTGGATTGCGTAAATTCGTTACAATACGGTTAATTTGCCGATCTTTTGTATAATAAAAATTACCAGCGGCAGCGAGAATACCGATTAAGACAATAATGATCCCCGTTGCCCAAAGTTTTTTATGTTTTTTCATGTTTACACCCTATTTGAAAATACCTTTTTTTACTAGGGTACCAAGTTGAGCTAAAATAGCAAATATCTTTTTTGAATTAATCAAAGGGAAACATAATGGAAATTAATTTTGATTTTTTAAAAGACAGCAAGTACTTCAATGAACAATATCCTGCTGCAGAAAAAATTTATAAGTTATATACGATCGATGACTATCGCGATGTTATCAGTAATGCACGCCTGCTACTTGAAACGATCGTGAAGAAGATTTTTAAGCTAGAAAATTTAAACCAGTATTATCCGATCCGCGATGGCGAATACCGCAATTTGCGAAACGATACACATTACTTACGCTCAGAGGTTAATTATCCACTTAGCATCATGGATTTATTCGACGAAGTCCGCCGTATGGGTAACGCCGCCATTCATGATAGCAAGTTAGAACCTGATAAAAAGCAGGCCTGGCACTGCATTTGCGACCTGCATGATATTTTGGTCTTCTTGATCAACAGCTATGAAAGTAGGGATCTTTACTATATCAGACCTGATATTGCGATGGAAGCTCAGACCGATGAAAAGCATTATTTCAATCGAAAATCAAAGAGCATAACCACCCAGCATATTCGCTTATCTGATCATAAAAGTACTAAGAAAAAGACTAATCATCATCAAAATAAGAATCTAAAAAAGGCTAAATATTATTCTTCTACTAAACAAGAAAATAAGGAGAATAATACTCAACCTACTAACATTGATGATTCTAATCAAAAACCAGAAAATATCTTCACTAAAATCAAACACTTTTTTGCAAAAAAATAGACGGTAGAAATACCGTCTTTTCTTTATGCCAATTGCATTTTATCAACTTCGATGTCGCCGCGACCAACTTGGATGGCTCTTCTTGCGACATCATCTAAATTAGCGCTAATTAAATTGTGGCCTAATTCCAAAATCATTGGCAAGTTAGCACCACTAACCACTCTTACGCTGTCTGGGTGAGCTTCTTCATATTCCTTAGCTACCAAGTGTGGCGTACCATTTCTTAAATCAGTCAAAATCAAAACTTGACCTGATTGATGTCTGTCCATCAATTCAGCAAAACGTCTGCGGAAGTCTCTGATGCCGCTGTCGTTAAGTTCAATTGTCATAATTTGGTCGTTTTTGCCTACCAGCATGTCATGTGCAGAAACAAGGCCTGAAGCAAGGCCCTCATGAGTTGCAATTAAAAGTTCCATAATTTTTACCTCTTTTTTGTATTAAATGTAAGCGATTTCTATGCTTACATTTTAACACAGAAGCTCACGCAGTACCTGTTTCAGGCCGTTTTATAATTTTTTTCCAATTAAACTCTTAGTCAAGCTTTTCGATGTCTTCAAGCAAAGATTCTTGTTCTGGAGTCAAACGATTTTCCTTCTTGCGCAATTCCAAAACCTTGTGGCAAGTGTGTAAAATTGGCTTAGCCTCTTCTACAACATCTTTGCCATTCATGTCTGGGGTTACATTGCTGAGCAAATCGTCCATATCCTTAGCAGTCACTGCAAAAACATCATTCTCACCACCGTGTTCAAGTGGCATGCGGTTAAGCATTTCTTCAATCATTTGCAAATTGTTTCTAACTTCTTCAAAATTATCCAATTCATTCACGTCCATTTCATGTTTTTCTTTATTATATAAAAAACAGCCACTTGCGTGACTGAATTAATTTACTTTTTACTAATTATTGCGTTGGAAAAGTTTGATGCATTAGACTCGATTAGCTTGTTGGAATTATTGATAAAAAGGGAAACGCCAATACCTAATGCTGCCAGAATAATCCATATTTTTTCTAAAACTTTACTCTTCATCCGGGCACCGCTCCTTCTGCCTCTATATTATACACGGAGCTTGCCATCGCGGGAATGAGTACGCTTACATTTAACCAAATTGTAACAATTTTTAAACTTACTTAAGAGTTACTTCGCCAGCGACATTAGTATTGAAAAAATCATCGATTTCGTGGACATCCATGCCTTGGCCTAAAGCCCACATCAACTTAGTGATCGCACTCTCAGACGTCATATCGCAGGCGCTGATCGCACCTTCAAGCAAGGCTTCACGTCCTACTTCGTACTTGGTTAAATCGCTACGTTCATATAAACATTGGCTGCTGGCGATGACGGGGATGCCGCGACGGATTAACTTACCGATTGCGGCTACCATATTGCGGCGAATAAAGTTCATCCCGCCCAAACCATAGGCCTCAATAACGATCCCGCGACAGCCGCTATCTACCATCGCAAACAGTAAATTCGGATCAAAACCAGGGAACAATTTGACCAAAGAAACGTGTGAATTGATCTTGGTATTCAAAACCGGCTCGCCATCGTGCTTCTTTTGAAAATGGTCGTCAGTATTGAAGACCAAACCATCAGAAGAAACAGTGGCTACAGGTGGCACATTCACACTTTCGAAGGCATCGAAGTTGGTTGTTCGCACCTTCACTGAGCGACAACCCAACATTACCTTGTTGTGGAAGGCCAAATAAATATCAGGCGGACAAGTAGCGGCAGCCGCAAAGGCCAAACGCAAATTGTCGTGGGCGTCACTTAAGACGATGTTAATTGGCACCTGACTCCCCGTTAAAACGACCGGGATATTAATATTCTTCAACATAAAAGACAGCATTGAAGCGGTATATGCCATCGTATCCGTACCGTGTGAAACGACGATGCCATCATAATCATTGCGGTATTTATAGATATTTTGTGCGATAAACTTCCATTCTTCCGGCTGAATGTTGGATGAATCCAGCTGCAAG
Source organism: Lactobacillus sp. N54.MGS-719 (assembly GCF_000980505.1). Lineage (NCBI taxonomy): Bacteria > Bacillati > Bacillota > Bacilli > Lactobacillales > Lactobacillaceae > Lactobacillus > Lactobacillus sp. N54.MGS-719. The sequence continues at coordinate 9,209 of NZ_LARO01000039.1, read as the reverse complement.
ATATCCTCGACGTGAATGTCATAAGGCAATTTACCCAGCATCTTGATTAACTCTTCGCCAGTTTCCTTAGGTACCAAACCAGCGTTAGATGCTACAGAAGCAATCGTGCCCCCTGTTGATAGCAATAATAATTTCTTCATAATACATATCCTCTATTTTTTACAAACCGCAATGCTTGCCGTACTCATTCATCAACAAATCGATCAAAACATAGGCTGAGCTGAACGTGACCGCATTCTGATTGCTAAACTGAAATGGCGTCGTTTTAAAGAAAAAGCTATAATTACTCAGTGAGGCAATCTTTCCTGGCTGCCAACTAGTCAAAGAAACCAGCTTCAATTGGTTATTGACCGCATCGATTTTCTTTAGCTCTTCCAGAATCGTCTTGTTAAAGCCGCCAAACGAAATCACAAACAGCATGTCGTTGGTTTTCACCGACCGCCCTAGCATCGAAACTTCGTCGCGCGCACTCGGCAGAATAATCGCTTTTTTACCAATCAAGAAAAAGGAATGGGCCAAATATTCCGCAATGATTTGCTGCTGCCAACCGGTTGAATAAATATAAATTGTTTCAGCGCGATCCAAATCATTGAACAAATCAGTCAGATTCAAACCCTTAAAATACTTAACGGTCTCTTCCAGAATCTTTTGCAAATTAGCGTCAAAATTCAAACCTTGCGCATACTTTTCGCGCTGCGCCTTTTTAGCCGTTAATTCAGACAATTCAAACTTCAACTCGCTAAAACCACTCAACCCTAGCTTTTTACTTAAACGAAAAATAGCGGACTTAGAAACATACAGCTTCTGTGCAAGTTCCATCAGACTCAACTTGCTGGCAGCTTCAGGATATTGCAACAAGTAGCTCACAATCGCCTTATCAGTCTCGTTAAAAGCTTCTTTGTTCTTCATGACTGCTGCTTCTAAATCCATCTTTTTTCCTTTCTTTCCTGTATTTTGTCTTTACCAAAAGAATATCATGTTAGACGCAAAAAGGATAGCCGCCACATAGACGGTTATCCTTTCATTTTTTGTTTTAAAGGTGTGCAGTTTAACTGGATTATTTCAATTCTGGCCAGTATGGAGCGTTAACTGGAATCATGTCATCCAAAATCTTCTTAGCAACTGAAGCGTCTGGTACAGTTTTGTTCAAAGCGAAGGCTTGAAGCATCTTTTGGTAAGAATGTTCAACGTAGGCATCAACAACCAACTTTTCACAAGTTTGTTGTTCCATCATCAAACCTCTTTGGAAGCGGCCGGCCTTACCAGTTGCCATAGGTTGAATACCATCAGCACCGAATAACGCAGGAACTTCAACGATTGAATCTGGATCCATGTTAGAAATGGCACCATTATTAGGGCAGTTAGCCAAGAACTTTTCGTGAGTGTTAAAAGCAATAGCGTGAATAATATCAACGATATATTCTGAGTGCAAACCTGAGATGTCCCAAATGTTATCCTTAGCGGTACCAGCCTTAACGATACGTTCACATTCACCGAAGACAATCTTTTGACGGTGTTCACGAATTTCATCGGTACGAGTGTGCTTTGGATCAGCGTTTGCTACTTCGTATTGTGGGAAGTAGTAGTATTGCATGTAGTTGTTTGGCAAGGTTTCTGGATCCATCTTGTAGTCGTCGGCGACCTTCTTGAATGTTGCTTCCCATGAAGCTTCAGTATCCTTGTCGTAATCGCCGCCTACCCAGTAGCCGTGATCCTTAACGTATTCCTTAAGCTTAGGCATTAAGTCTTCGCCGGTCTTCTTGTTTCTAACTTCTTTCCACCAGCCGAAGTGGTTCAAGCCGTAGTAGTTGAAGTCAATGTCGTGCCAGCTGTCAAGACCGCAGATAGCTGCCATTCTGTCCATGTCATCAATAGGCATATCACAAATGTTGATAATTTTTGCATTTGGACGAAGACGACGGCAAGCTTCAGCAACAATCGCAATAGTGTTGGAGTAGTTGATCATCCAAGCGTTCGGTGAGTATTCTTGCATCCAGTCAATAATTTGAATGATTGCAGGAATTGAACGAAGACCGTAAGCCATACCTCCGGGTCCTGTAGTTTCTTGACCGTTTACGCCGTATTTCAATGGGATCTTTTCATCCAAGCTTCTCATGTGGTATTTACCAACACGAATTGAACCCATTACGAAGTCAACGTCAGTAAAGGCTTCCTTAGGATCAGTGGTGTATGAGAACTTAATTTGTGGAGCTCTTTCCTTCATGATGATCTTAACAGCTTCACCAATCTTCTTTTGACGTTCTGCATCGTTATCGTAGAACTTCAATTGTCTCATTGGGAACTTGTCTTGGCTCTTGATTAAGTCGAGTACAAATCCTGGTGTAAATGTACTACCACCACCGGCAATAACTACTGAATATTTCTTACCGTTCATATCTAAAATCTCCTTTGATAAGTTTTTATCTCTGATATGTTTTCCGTTTCATTTACCTTACGGTTATATTTATACCATCATTTTTGCTAAATGTATCCGTTTTCAACGGCTTCAGACTTTGTTTCAGCGCTTGGAACTCGTTTCGCCTCGTGAAATATTTTTTATTAAACTAAACGCATTTTTCTACTATATATACAACATTGGTCATCTGAGTTTGGAGAAAAAAGAACTATTTAATAGGGAGAAACAATTCGGGCTACATGTTATTTCAAATAAGTTCATTTTTTGTATAACGTATAGGTTTAATTGGGAAAAACGGATATTTTTAGTAATTTATATGGTTTTGGCTTCGATATTTAGCCTAAGGTCGGCTTTTTAGGTATATATTGTGTTTTTTCAAAATTATTAATTATCTTCTTTATCTATTTATATACAGTATAGTTAATATATAAATAAGGCTTATATTTGCCGGTATGACAGCAATCTTTGGCTTTTTTATTTTTAGAATCTAAGATAACCTTGGTTATATTTATTAACTATTTTATATATTTAAATTTTTTAATAAAAAACATAAAATTATTTATTAGCCGTATAGGTTTGCTATTTTTGACGTCAAAATAGCAGAATAACAACATTTCTAGTTTAAAAATCTAGATTTTGTTATAAAATAAACCGTTATTAAATGTTTACGTATATAGACTTTGTTTCTAATCCTGCTACACTTATTCTCTGTTGCGCTGCTGCTTGCCATGATAGAGAGAAACAGTACCACGTTTGACCTCATAGCTAATTGTAGAAGGAGAGCAGCCCAATTCGCGAGCAATCGCTCTAATAGAATAACCATCTTTTAAACGTGTTTGGATAACAACCCGCTCTTCAAATGATAAGTGCTTGCCTTTAACGTGCTGATTCATGGTAAAACGTAAAGAGTCCATTTGTGACCTCCAATAGATGTTTTTGTGGATATTAATATTCTATCAAACAGGTCCAGATGGACTTTTATTTTTATAAAGTGTTCAACTTGATTTTACAATCGGCGAAAACTTTATTAAACGAGATTTCAAATCATAAGGGATGAGGAAAATAAGAAAGAACGTTAAACTTTTATCAACCATTAGTATTGCTGCTGCATTAGCCGGTGGCGCTGTTACCGCTTGGAACAACGATTCATCAACTTCAACTTTTTCTACTGTTGAAGCTGCTTCAATCACTTTACCATCTGGTTACACCAAGAGTGCCATTATTAAATGGAATCAAACTGGTAAAGCAAGTAAAGCTTTAATCAATGCTTCAAAGAAGGGTATGAAAGAAAACATCAACAGCGAGGCAGGTAATGATAACAGCTTAGTTAACGTGACTAAATTAACTAACAGCCAAAAGGTTGAATTAAGTGAATACACTTTAAGTTTAATCAACTCTGCTCGTAACCAACTCGGCAAGCAATCTTGGACTTACAAGACTGGTGCTTTACACTTTGCTGATCGTGTTGCTAACCAATACTACGATCACAACAGATCTTGCTGGGATGCCGATCACTATGTTCCAGGTATTGAACGTGCAGCTAAAGCTTCAGGCCTTAATTCAAGAGTAGGTCAAGTTTATGAAGATGAAGCTGGTTTACCTATCTCACCTGAATTTCATACCAACATACGTACCATGTCAGCATTGAAGAACCAAATTTACTTTAACGTTAAGCAAATGTTATTTGGTGGTTTCTCTGGTTCAGACAGCCAAATGAATGATTCTTCAAGATACACTGAATGGGAACACGCAGGCGACTTGCTTGGTTGTCGTACTAAGAACTACGATGCTAAGACCAAATACTTCGGTGTTAGCTTCAGTGGTTTGAAGGATGACCCAAGCAAGGTCAGTGTTCACATGATGGGCGTTGCAAAATGTTACATCCAAAACTACAAGAAGTTTAACCACTAATTTGACGTTGTAGTTTCAACTTAATAAAGTTCCTAATCCAAGGGTTCAAATGGTTTAGTCATCTGTTTGAACTCTTTTAATTTGCCCCACTATTTTCATACAGCCTGCTCCTTTTTGTATCTTCCATTAGATAAGATTAATGATTAACTATATAGCTACAAATCCCGGTATTAAAGCATTCTTGAGTAAGAATGTTGTTAAATCAACGTTTTCAGCGATTACGCATGATTATTGTTCATTTACAGTAGTCATGTTTTTTTATTTTACAAAAATTTTTTTGCATTACCTGTAAGCACATTAAGCGCGTGGATCATGCTTACATCAAGCTATAAACAAATTATTATAAAAAAAGACTATTGCTATATTATTCCACTCCTGATATATTTTATAACCATGAAGTGAGTGAGAAAGTTAGAGATAGGTGTAATTTAATTAAGTACTATATAAAGGGGAATTATGTATGAATAGAAATATAGCAATTAGAATTTTAAAAGAGGAATTAGCTACTACATTATTAAAGACATATTCTGTAACGCAATTTTGTGATGCACTCGGTATCACGCGTAGCGTTTTCTACAGTAGATACTCAAGCATGCCAGACTTGTTTTCTGATGCGATTCAACATGAGATTCATCAGCACTTTTTAGACTACCGCGACTACGACACCGAACAGATTATTTATGCTTATCTCAAGCAAATTGATCGCACTCGCCTGTTCTACATTAATGTTTATCATTTGGCATCAAAAAATGCATCCCGTCACATCTGCCAAGACATCAGCAACGCCTTTTTCAAAGAAATGCAAACACACTTGTTTAACAGCGATTATTCAAATAACCACATCAAAGGCTTCACTTCTGTGCTGTTCTCACACGTTACTGATTGGCTGGCTCATGGACATAAGAAGAATGCATTGGATATCTACAATGAAGTAAGATTTATGTTGCCATCAAATGCGTAAAAAAAGGGATGCCTCTCGCATCCCTTTTGCCGTTAAATATGTTTGATCATGTGGTCGTAAGTACGATCGCCAATGGTCATTGACTTCTCTACTTCGTAACCTTTATGAACATAGAGCTTTTGTGCACGTGGATTTTCTTTATCCACATTTAAACTGATGATGTTATAGCCATGATCCTTGGCAATCTTTTCAGCTTCATCCATCAAGCTGCTGGCGATTCCTTCACCCCAGTGGTCGGGATGAACAGCTAAGGAATCGATGTACCACTCATGTGGCCAAGCTTCTTGATCATCAAAAATCACAGTTGAAATTGGCAAGCCAGTTTTAGCATAATTGTGACGCAAAACAACATCGATGATCTTTTGGTCCTTGTATGGATACATGTCGAGAATACCAACGACTCTGCCCTCTCTTTCGTCTACCCAAACACGGCGGTAAGAATAACGATAGTCTTCAGAAATAAAGCCGAGCTTCATCAAACTATAGAATTGGTCTTCTGGCAATGATTCGATCGACTTCATCTGCATTTCGTCAAAAATCTGCTTAAGAATAGGATATACAAATGGAAAATCTGTTTTTCTTGCTTGTCTAATCATTTCTACCTCTAAAAATAATAATTACTATATTGTCTATATCTAATGTAACATGTTTTAACTCTTTTTACCCTTTCTAGAATTAAAATGCTACAAAATTCGGCGATTATATGATATATTAAGGGTAAATAAGGTAAGCGCTTACTTTATGATAAAAATTCATAACCCAGATTTGTAGAAATGAGGTGCTGTTGTGATATTGAATTTTGAAGAAGACTATTATTCTTTCAATCGAAATATAAAAAATACCACATATCAAGACACCCATCAGGCCTGGAGCCTCTAGCATAGACAGGCGCTTGATCTGTGTTCTGGATATTAAAGGCGAGGATTGCAATGTTTGCAGTCCTCGCTTTTTTATTGCAAAAAAAGAGGACATGGTCCCCCTGCTACAATAAAAATCCGTTCCACCAAATATTCTATGTATAAACAAAGGTATTACTATGTCCTCTTACAATAATTCTATTAAATTTTCCCTTGATATTGAAGACTCTAACATAATTTTTGAAGATTATTTTTATCGCATTGAGCATGGCATTAAGCAGAAGATCTATCAAGCAGTGCTGATCCCGCCTGCATGTCCTTACTGCGGCTCAGTCAGCTTGGTTCATGTCATGCGTAATATATGCGCTAAAGTACGCGTGGAGGATCGCGAGGCAATTATGAACGAATTCAAGCAGATTCACCAGCAAGCCAATAAAGCAGCTGCTGTTGATGTATTGCATGCCTTCTATGCCAAATGGGACAAGAGTTATAATCATGTCATAAGAAACCTGAAAGACATCAAGCTGGACCTGCTGGTCTTCTATAATTATCCTAAGCAGATCAGAGCTTCAATTTACTCTACCAACATGATTGAAGCTTTTAGCAACGTCATTAAGCGCAAGGCTAAGCCTAAAGCAGAGTTTCCGACTGAACAGTCGCTTGATACTTTTATTGGCATCCAAGCAATGAGTTACAATGACCGCTACTTCAACCGAATTCACAAAGGCTTTGGTCAGGTTCAGGACACCTTAGAATCTTACTTTGATTAAATAAAGAATAAAAAATCAATCTATGAGAAAGATCTATTTACACAAAAGATTTGACAGTTTCAATAGAATTTAATATTAATTTACGCGTGGTGCTAGTTAAATCGTTTTAGTTAACAAAAAAAGTCCAATCTTGTTAGACTCGACTTGTAAACATATTAATAGAAAAGAGTCTGACTAGATTGAACTACCCTAAGCTTAAGCGTTTTTCTCATCCTAACACAAGTTAGTTTTAGTCGTTTAAATATAATTTGTCGCTGTTTGTACAAACTTTATGCCCCAGATGCATTAAAGCAAAGACGGAATATCAATCGATGTAAAATATCTGACAGTTCTATTCTGGCCTTGCTTATTTGGCAGGCTTCATTGGGCATTGAATCTCAAAGAAGATTTTGTGAAAAGCTTGTTAATTTATCTCACTCTCGCTTTAATCGCAGAGCACGCATTCTTTTGCCATTGATCTATTTAATTCGACATGGCCTTAATGAGGAAGTAGATCTTTCGTGGCTATGCCGATATTGGCTATAAGGCAACCAAAAAAATCTATTATTATGGTTTTAAGGTCCACGCTATTGTTAACGACGACGGCTACTTGCTAGATTATATCGTAACCAAGGCCTCAGTTCATGATGCTAAGGAAACAGTAGAACTGATTGCTAACGCTCATCCTGACAATCGTTACCTTTTGGGCGATGAAGAATATTTGGGCAAAAACCTGAATCAACGCTTAGAGTAAATGGGCTATACGCTTTGGACACCATATCGTAAAAATATGAAGAATTCTCAAAAGCACAATAAGCACTATTTAATGGCACTCAGAAGGACCATCGAGAGTGATTTTCGCTTTTGTCTTACTACAACGCTGAAAATAATCGAGCTAGAAGTTTAGCAGGTTTTCAAGAGAGACTCGAAGTTGCCATTTTAGCTTATAATATGGCATATTGTCTAGAACGATTTAACTAGCACCACGCGTATTAATTTATAAAAGTGTGTCTCAATGCATTCTCCCATAGTAGAACTCATAGTTATTTATAATTTGGAATCGCAGCATAATTTTAAAATGTAATCTAAATTAATACCTTTATAGAACACATCTGGAATTTTCTTGGCTATACTTCTTTTTTCCAATTCTCTTTTAGCAAACGTATCTGATAAATTCGAATTTATTTCTCCCATATTACTTTCACTCACTTATATTATTCATATCCAACTATTAGCATATTATAAATCTTCTTAATAAAGACGCAAAAAACTCCAGCCTACCGAAGGCTGGAGTTAGTCTTAACAAAAAGGTTATTCAAAAAAATTATACACTACTTCAAGCAATGTAACGCAGCTAACTATTCCTTTTCAAGTTGCTTGCCTAAATCGATAATGTACTTCTTCAAAGCATCACGAGTTTCGGGGTGCTTCAATCCATATTGAATTGAGGTTTCAAGGTAACCTTCCTTGTTACCTACATCGAAACGTTGACCTCTAAATACATGAGCAAATACTCGTTGTGTTTGATTCAAAGTATCGATGGCATCAGTTAATTGAATTTCACCACCGCGACCTGGCTTTTGATGCTCGAGAATATCAAAAATTTCAGGTGTAAGCAAATAAATGGCGAAGTCACTTGGTGCCTTATCTACGGCTGGTTTCTCGACAAACTTCTTAACGTTGTAAAGATCCTTATTCAACATACCGCCAGGATCTATTACACCATACTTGGATACTTCCTTGTGTGGCACTTTCATCACGGCAATAGTTGAAGCACGCGTCTTATCATACTCATCGATCAACTGCTTAGTCAACGTCACTTTGTCGCGCATCAAGTCGTCGCCAAGCATCACGATAAAAGGTTCCTCACCGACGAAGCTACGGGCGCGATAGATGGCGTCGCCTAATCCGGCGGGATGCGGTGGACGCGTGTAGTACAAGTTAATCCCCAAGTTGGTGATGTCTTGTGTCAACTTCAATAACTCGGTCTTGCCGGTCGCCTCCAAATCTTGTTCAAGTTCTGGATTTGAGTCAAAATGGTTCTCAATTGCGCGTTTATTCTTGCCGGTTACGATCAAAATGTCTTCAATCCCTGCAGCCTTTGCTTCTTCAACGATGAATTGAATTGTTGGTTTATCGACAATTGGTAGCATTTCTTTAGGCTAGGCCTTAGTAGCAGGCAAAAATCTGGTTCCGATCCCTGCAGCAGGGATAATAGCTTTTCTTATTTTCATGATGTAATCCCTTAATATCCATTTACGTTAATAATATTTCAGATCAAACTACATCTCTAAAAATACTTATGACTCCACGCT
>NZ_LARO01000119.1:0-1116 GCF_000980505.1 Lactobacillus sp. N54.MGS-719 | reverse complement strand
TGACATCTGTATGTCATCATTAGGGACTGCGGTTATCCCTCCCGCTTTGTCCGGCTCCATCACCCTTGTCATCATACTTTTTGTTCAATCTAAAAGGAGCCCTTTTATAAGGCTCCTACTATGCGGCTAACAGGACTCGAACCTGCACGGTCTCCCAATGGGACCTAAACCCATCGTGTCTGCCAATTCCACCACAGCCGCAAATCCAATATAATTACAAGAAAAGTCCCAACGCCTTACAGCATCAGAACTTAATTGCAATGCGGGTGGCCGGACTTGAACCGGCACGGTATCGCTACCGAGGGATTTTAAGTCCCTTGTGTCTGCCTATTCCACCACACCCGCAGATTGCTACATGACACAGCCATATGCAGATATAAAACAAATGGGGCCTACAGGGCTCGAACCTGTGACCCTCTGCTTGTAAGGCAGATGCTCTCCCAGCTGAGCTAAGACCCCAATAGGTATCTCTTTCAGCGTGTATATGAAAGAAAAACGACCCGGAACGGGTTCGAACCGTCGACCTCCGCCGTGACAGGGCGGCGCTCTAACCAGCTGAGCCACCGGGCCATTAAAGGCATATACATACCTTCAAAACCGCATATTGAATTCCGATTGCTTCACAAACCACTTTTTCCCTTAACCTTTTGGATAAGCCCTCGACCGATTAGTACTAGTCAGCTACGTACATTACTGCACTTCCACCTCTAACCTATCTACCTCGTCGTCTTCAAGGGGTCTTACTCGCTTTCGCGATGGGATATCTCATCTTGAGGGGGGCTTCACGCTTAGATGCCTTCAGCGTTTATCCCGTCCAGACTTGGCTACCCTGCCATGGCCTTGGTAGGCCAACAGGTACACCAGCGGTCTGTCCATCCCGGTCCTCTCGTACTAAGGACAGCTCCTCTCAGATATCCTGCGCCCGCGCCGGATAGGGACCGAACTGTCTCACGACGTTCTGAACCCAGCTCGCGTACCGCTTTAATGGGCGAACAGCCCAACCCTTGGGACCTGCTACAGCCCCAGGATGCGATGAGCCGACATCGAGGTGCCAAACCACTCCGTCGATGTGAACTCTTGGGAGTGATAAGCCTGTTATCCCCAGGGTAGCTTTTA